>CAILBF010000180.1 GCA_903832395.1 uncultured Actinomycetes bacterium
TAAACACAGCGTGATTGATTTGAGTGGGCAGGCACAAGGAATTCTCTCGGTTCTTGTCCTAGGTGCGGCGACAGATTATGCGCTGCTGTTGATCTCGCGCTATCGCGAAGAGTTGCATCATTACGAATCGCGTTTCGATGCTATGAAGGCGGCCTACAAAGGCGTCTTTGAACCGATTCTTGCATCAGGCTCAACGGTTATTGTGAGCTTGTTAGTTTTGTTGCTCAGTGAGCTCTCTAATAACCGCGGCCTCGGTCCAGTTGGAGCAATTGGTATCGCCACGTCGATGGTAACTATTTTGACGCTATTACCCGCACTTCTTGTGGCCTTCGGCCGTTGGATTTTCTGGCCACGAATTCCGCGTTTTGATGATGTTAACTCTCAACTTGAGGGAACATGGGCGAAAATTGGAACTGGAATTGCAAAGCGCCCACGTAAATTGTGGATCACAACCTCTGTTCTCTTAGTAATTCTTGCCGGCTTTTCAACCACTTTAAATGCTAAGGGGTTATCTACCGCCGATGCATTTACGAAAAAACAAGATTCCGTCGTAGGTTTGCAGTTATTAGGTCAGCATTTTCCTGGAGGAGCAGGTCAACCAACTGAGCTCGTTATTGCTCAAGGTGATGTGGCCACGGTTACTTCAGCGCTATTGGCAGTCGATGGCGTGGCCTCAGTTGAACCTGTACGCGTTTCTCGGGTGATCGTTGGTCAACCTTTGCCAGCAATTAAAACTATTAATGGGCAAGTCATACTAAATGCCACGCTTTCACTGAATCCAGATTCAACGGCTGCCCGCGATGTAATTCCTAGGATTCGAAGCGCAGTGCATGCAATCAATCCGAGCATTTTAGTTGGAGGTTCAACGGCCGTTGCCTTTGATACTGATGTTGCCGCCAATCACGATAACAAAACGATTATTCCTATAGTTCTAGTTTTGATTACTTTGATTCTTGGGCTTTTATTACGGAGTATTCTCTCGGCAGTTATGTTGCTATCCACGGTAGTGCTTTCATACTTTGCAACTCTTGGTGCATGCCAATTGGTCTTTGCGCATATATTTCACTTTAAAGGCGCAGATACGTCGTTTCCATTGTTCGCCTTCATCTTCCTCGTAGCCCTTGGTATTGACTACAACATTTTTCTTATGACACGAGTTCGAGAAGAGAGCGCCAAAATTGGCACTCGAGCTGGAGTCATTAAGGGATTAACAGTTACTGGTGGAGTTATTACGTCGGCAGGAATTGTCTTGGCTGCCACATTTGGCGTGCTCGGCATTTTGCCTCTGGTCTTCTTAGCCGAACTCGGCTTCGCCGTTGCCTTTGGCGTTCTGCTCGATACGTTAATCGTTCGTACGATTTTAGTTCCAGCCCTGGCATATGACATCGGACCTAAAATTTGGTGGCCATCGAAGTTGGAGAGAAAATAATGGCCCTTCGTGTTGGAATTATTGGTTACGGACTGGCGGGGCGCTATTTTCATGCGCCATTGCTCAAGGGTTGCGGTTTCGATGTTGTTGTAATTCAGACCTCAAACAAGCTTCGCGCAGACCATGCCATTGAAGATTTTCCTCACGTAAAGGTAGTGGCCACCGTTGCAGAGCTAGTGGCCGAAAAACTAGATCTTGTAGTTGTCGCATCAGCCAATTTGTCTCACGCCGAAAATGCATATGCAGCGATTTCGGCAGGGATCGCCGTCATCATCGATAAACCAATGGGACGCACGTATGAAGAGACTAAATCGATAATCGATGCGGGTGAGCGCGCTGGTGTCCCAGTGTCTACGTACTTTAATCGCAGATGGGATAGTGATGCGCTGACTATAAAGCGCGTTATTGCCTCAGGTGAACTTGGAACCATTCACCGAATGGATTCACGTTTTGAACGTTTTCGCCCCGACTTGAACTCAGTTTCGTGGAGAGAAAATATGTCACCAGAAGATGGCGGTGGACTCTTACTTGATTTGCAACCCCATCTGATTTCAACCTCAATCGATTGGTTTGGTTCGGCCGAACTCGTAACATCATCGGTTCGAGCGTTGCGTGGAGGAGCCGACGATGACAGCGTCTTAGTGTTGCGACATGAAAGCGGCGTTGTTTCATATCTTTCGGCTAGCGCGTTAGTTGGTGCACCAGGTCCGCGCATTCGAATTCTTGGTACCGCTGGCGCGCTTGTTATAAATGGGTTAGATCCGCAAGAGGATTTGCTCAGAGCTGGTAAATATCCAGCAGGCGGACGATGGGATGTTCCTACCGCTTCAAAGGCATTTATCCATAGGGGCGAGGACGTTGAAGAAATCGCTGGTGAGAATGGAAACTACGCACTCTTTTACTTGGCAGTTGCAGATGCATTAGCGGGTAAAGGCCCTTGGCCAATTGATAATGGCGATGCTTTACTTGTGGCCCAAATTATTGATCAAGCTCGACACAACTCACTTCATGGCTAAAACCTTTGATTTCGTAGTTATTGGGGCCGGTCTTGCCGGATTAAATGCTGCTTTAACTTTGCAGGGAAAAAGCGCAGAAGTTGCCCTTGTAGAGGCAAGTGATCGAGCCGGTGGACGAGTAGCGACGGATCGCGTAGATGGATTTCTCTGCGATCGGGGATTTCAGCTTATTAACTCTAAATACCCATCCTTGGTTGAACTAAATGTTGTAAACGAAATTGATTTCATCGCCGCCCCAAAAGTTATTGAAGTTTCACTGGGGGATTCTCGACATGTGATCGGTGATCCCCGTAAAGCGCCACTATCAGCGCTAGATAAAGCCACCGGTACGATTCCGGAAAAGTTAGATTTGTTGCGCGTGATTCTGCAACGTTCCAAGAAAGATCAATCGATTGGCCAAGCTTTATCGGGTTTAGGGACTACCTATGAGCGAGTTCTGCGTCCATTTTTAACGGGAGTATTTCTCGCCGACCCACATGACGTTGATGCTACTTATGGCAAAGCAGTGATTCGCTCATTTATAAGTGGAACACCTGGGCTACCACGGTTAGGTGTTGGCGAACTTCCCAAAGCCCTTGCTAAGCGAATTGAAAACTTGCAGCTGAATACCCGAGTTGAGGCGATACATGGAAATCGGCTAGAAACCTCTAATGGTGAAATCATTGCCAAAAAGATAATTGTTGCAACCGATCCAACTACTGCGATTCAGTTACTGGATCTAACCGAACCCTCTCCTATGGTCGGGTGCATTACTTGGTATCACCGTGCTCCAATAAACCCCTCCGGCACAGCCCGTCTAATCATTGATGGGCAAAGACGTGGACCCGTAATAAATAGCATTGTCATTTCTGATATTTCGCATGAGTACGCACCCGCTGGATCTCATCTAGTGTCATCAACGAGCGGCGTGGGTGTCAATGAATCCGACGTGCGGCGACATTTAGCGCTTATGTGGGGAGCCGATACTAGAGAGTGGGCGTTAATTGCAAAGTATGAAATTGCAGGTGCTCTTCCATTGCATACAGTGGGGAAGGCGCTTTCACAACCAATAAAAATAAGTGACGATGTGTTTATCGCAGGCGATCACCGGAGTGTGCCATCCCAGCAAGGTGCGCTTTTCACTGGAAAGTTAGCGGCGGAGTTAGCCTTTAACTAGCGCGTCTAAAGTCTCAGTGATGTGTGGGTAGTTCCAAGTAAATCCGGCATCCTGTAACACCTGAGGGAGTACCCGCTTTGAACCAAGGATTTCATTTGAAAAACCGCCCAAAGCAATTTTGAGTGCAATCGCCGGAGCGGGAAACAAAGCCGGGCGATGCACTGCGCGTGCCAATGCTGAAGTGAACTCTTGATTTGTGACTGGATTAGGCGTTGTTAGGTTAATTGGTCCAGAGATATTTTCTACAAGTGCGAAATCGATAGCACGAACCACATCGTGCAACGTGATCCAAGACCACCATTGCTTTCCACTTCCAAGTTTTCCACCAAAACCTAATCGAAACAGAGGCAGCATTTTCCCAAGCGCCCCGCCAGTTGGATCTAGAACTAAACCGGTACGAAGTTTAACTGTGCGTACATCCCCGGCTAAATCAGCTGCAGCTTCCCACTCGCGACAAACGGCAGCTAGAAAATCATCACCTACGCGATCACTTTCAACAACGGCGCGATTGCCGCTTTCCCCATACCAACCCATGGCACTTGCCGAAATAAATACAGATGGTTTTACCGTAGCTACTGCCTTGGCAATCGTGCTGGTGCCCATCAAGCGAGAATTGAGAATCTCGGCCTTATATCTCTTAGTCCACCGTTTTCCATCGACCGGTGCGCCCGCTAAATGAATGACTGCATCAACGCCTTCAAGTGCGGTTAAGTCAACGTATCCAGTTTGAGGATCCCAAGTAACTTCATCGA
>CAILBF010000181.1 GCA_903832395.1 uncultured Actinomycetes bacterium
GATGAGGCACGCGAAGATACAAAACGTGCAACGCGTCAATATGCGCGCCGCCAGGAGACATGGTTTTCAAGAGATGAACGCATTACGTGGATTTCTCCGGTTCAGCCCAAATTTGAGACGGTTTTAGACCACTTAGGGAAGTTAAACTAATGTCGATGATTGCTACATACGGCCACGGTACTGAAAATGATTTCGTTCTTCTTTTTGATCCAAGCGACGAGATCGCGATAACACCTGCCCACATCGCAGCAATCTGTAATCGCGATAGTGGAGTTGGCGCCGATGGGTTAATTAAAATCATTAAACGCGATGGTAAGTGGTTTATGGATTATCGAAATGCCGATGGATCCTTAGCTGAAATGTGCGGCAACGGGATCCGTGTTATGGCCCGTTATTTAGTTGAGCGCGGACATATGCCTGAGGGAATTTTTGCTATTAATACACGCGATGGCATTAAGCATCTGCGAGTGCCGATGGTTGGAGATATCTCAGTAAATATGGGCCAAGTTGTTAATGAGGGCGAAGAGATAACGGCTTGCGTTAATTCTAAGACGTGGATGGGTTACAACATAAGCGTTGGTAATCCTCATGCCGTTGTCTTTGTTGATGACTTAAGCGGCGTTGGCCCCATGAATGAGCCACCGGTAGTTACGCCGAGCGAGTTATATCCTGAGGGCGTAAATGTTGAGTTTGTTGAAGTTACGGGTGATCATGAGCTCTCTATGCGCGTTTACGAGCGCGGAAGTCGTGAAACTAAATCCTGCGGAACTGGCACATGCGCAGTTGCTTTGGCCGCTGTCTTACACACCAAGGATCGCCTCCCATCGACATGGGTGATTAATCCGCCTGGTGGTCGGCTACAAGTGTCAATCGATGCGCACTCCAACGCCACGTTAATTGGCCCAGCAGTTTTAATTAGAGATGTCGATATCTCGGAGTACTTAGTTGACTAATAGAGAGGTCGGCGACGAATTCGAAGCACTTATGCGAGAGAGCGCACGTGTCGCCGCCGAATACGATTCCAGCGACGAGTTAGTAGATCCAACTCTTGAACTATCTGAGCGCCATGCCCTTCGCCGCGTTCAAGGTTTTTCTACCGAACTTCAAGATATCTCCGAGGCCGAGTATCGCCAACTACAACTAGAACGCGTTGTACTAGTTGGCGTGTGGACTGAGGGAAGTTCATTGATGGCGGAAAACTCACTTGCAGAACTCAAAGCGTTAGCCGAAACTGCAGGCTCTGAAGTATTGGAAGGGCTCATTCAACGTCGCGACAAACCAGATCCAGCTACCTATATTGGTTCAGGAAAAGTAGAAGAGCTGCGTCAAGTCGTTCTTGCAACGGGAGCAGACACGGTTATCTGTGATGGTGAATTATCTCCTTCGCAGCTACGGCAGTTAGAAGAGAAAGTTAAAGTTAAGGTTGTTGATCGGACTGCACTCATCTTAGATATTTTTGCGCAGCATGCTAAAAGCAAGGAGGGCAAGGCTCAAGTAGAGCTCGCCCAGATTGCATACTTATTACCGCGACTTCGTGGTTGGGGAGATTCACTTTCTCGCCAAGTGGGTGGACGTGCAGCAGGTGGAGCGGGAATTGGTGGTCGCGGTCCAGGTGAGACCAAGATTGAGACTGATCGTCGCCGCATTCGTGACAAGATGGCAAAACTTCGCGGAGAGTTAGCCGCTATGAAGACTTCGCGCGATACTAAAAGACAAGAGCGCAAAAGATTTAATATTCCCTCTGTTGCAATTGTTGGATATACAAATGCGGGTAAATCCTCACTCCTTAACCGCTTAACAAATGCTGGTGTGTTAGTGGAAAATGCCCTCTTTGCAACTCTTGATCCGACCGTTCGAAAATCACAGACCAGTGACGGTCGCGTTTATACGTTGACCGATACCGTTGGTTTTGTTCGACATTTGCCGCATCAGCTCATCGATGCCTTTAAATCGACGTTAGAGGAGGTCGAAGATGCAAATGTCATTGTTCACGTTGTCGATGGATCGCATCCAGATCCATTTGAACAGATTCGTGCAGTGCGTCAAGTTATCGAGGAAATCGGCGCATCAAAAATTCCTGAAATTATTGCAATCAATAAAGTTGACGTCGCCGATCCACAGACCGTCATGGAGATTTTGCGCAAAGAGCCCAATAGTTTTGCTTTCTCAGTTCGAACCGGTTTTGGTGTTGATTCTCTTGTTCATGCAATTGAGAGCACATTACCGAGACCGAGTATTGAAATTAGAGCGATCATCCCTTATAGCCGAGGTGACCTAATTCATGCCATCCATGAGAATGGTGAAATCTTTTCAGAGGAGTATGTAGAGAAAGGAACGGCAATTCACGCTCGAGTTGACGGGGGGCTAGCCCAAGCGATAGAAATCGCCCAGGTGAGCGAGGAATAACTCCGACACGCCGCGGGTTATATCAACTAGTCTGCGCGCAATAGGTAATGATGCGCCCGCAGGCAAGTACGAACTAGGAAAAAGAATCGAGGTGAGAGCAGTGGCAACAGATTACGACACACCCAGAAAGACTGATGAAGAACTCCACGAAGAGTCGTTAGAAGAGTTAAAGGCCCAACGTGTCGATGCTCAATCCGGACAAATTGATGTGGATGAAGCCGCCGAGACGCTCGAACTTCCAGGCGCAGATCTCTCTGGTGAAGAGTTAGCAGTTCGTGTTGTTCCAAAACAAGAGGATGAATTTACTTGTTCGCGCTGTTTCTTGGTTCACCATATTACGCAACTAGCAAAAGGCGAAGGCGCTAAAGCTGTTTGTAAAGAGTGTAACTAATTCTTATTTAGAATCTTCGCGAGAGCTTCGCAGTTATTGCTTGTAATTAACCAGTAAGGCGTCGCATCGCGGGGATCATTTATTGCTACACGTACGCCAGTAGATGACCAGAATCGAATTCCAAGAAAGGCTGCAGGGTCGGCATCGCGAGTTCGCAATTTTCGAACTTGTTCGCTATCCAACGCTTCAACTGAGCCCAAATACTCAAAAGCGATGTGAGCCTTACCTACGCGCAGTTCCTTCTCATCTATTTCTATAGTTAATGCAGTTTTAATGGCAATCAGGAGCAATAGTGCACTCGCAGCGATTAGTGCACCTAATGCAGCATTATTGCCCAGCGCCGCCCAAATTGAGAGAACCAGGGTGAGCAGAAAGAAGTAGATAATCAACAAGAGCCAGACCGGCATACGTACTACTTCACGATATCGCATGAGAGTTAGGCTATCGGATACTCTAGGTACATGAGTCGCGTCGCAAGCACCACTCCACCCGAGGGTGCGATTATTCCCGAGCGCCATCCCAAAGCTCCTGCAACTGGCACAAAAATTCCATCGCACTTTGGTCACTGCTTTGGTTGTGGCGAGCTTCACCCTACAGGTCTGCATTTAGTTGCATACGTTGGCGAGGGCGCAGATATAACGGCGCAGTTTACGGTAACTGAAAATCATCAAGGCGCCCCAGGTTTAGCCCATGGCGGCATATTATCTCTAGCCTTTGATGAGGCACTTGGAAAATTAATGTGGTTGATGCGTGCGCCTGCAGTTACTGCTCGCCTTGAAACTGATTTCTTAAAGCCAGTGCCAATAGGTTCGGTGCTTCACATCACTGCCAAAATTACCGGTCAAGTGAATCGTAAAGTCTATTCAAGCGCAGTGGGCCGCCTTAACTCACCTGATGGCCCAATTGTTCTTCGAGCAGCTGCGCTGTACGTCATTGTCCCCATGGAGCACTTTTTAAACAATGCGCCAAAAGAGTATTTGGAATTAATCTCCAAACGTCCCGAATTATTGGCCTTTGTAGATCCTGATTTCGAAATTAACCCTTAGCCCAATGTCACGCGTTCAAGTTTTGATTACTCGTATCGATCCATCGGTTCCACTGCCAACGTATGCAAAAGGTGGCGATGCTGGCGCGGATTTAACAACGACAATTGATTTCACTTTAGCTCCAGGGGAGCGACAACTAGTTCCAACTGGAATATCGATTGCTCTACCCAATGGTTATGTGGCACTTGTTCATCCTCGTTCGGGTCTAGCCATTAAGCACGGCGTTACTTTGGTCAATGCCCCTGGGACCATCGATGCTGGTTATCGCGGCGAGATAGCTTGCATCTTAATTAATCTCGATTCGAAGACCCCTGTTTCATTTAAAAAGGGCGATCGCATCGCCCAACTAGTCATTCAGCAAGTAGAACATGCAGAATTTGTCGAAGTTTCGGAGCTGCCAGGTTCTGGTCGCGGTAAAGGCGGTTTTGGATCGACGGGGAGTTCATGAGCGAACATAATGCTGATCGAGATAAAGTCATGGCCGCACTTGGTGGCAAGAAAGGCCTTATCGACTCAGGCCTGCCTTCCATTGTTTTTCTAATAGTTTTCAATGTAGAACATAATTTGCGAAACGCGATAATGGGAGCTGTAATTCTTTCGTGCGTCCTTGCAATTGTGCGGTTAGCAATGAAGGACACAGTTCAGCATGCGTTGTCGGGATTATTTGGCGTTCTAATTTGTGCCTATTTTGCACACAAGTCTGGTCATGCCACCGATTTCTACATTCCAAAACTGCTTACAAATTTAGCTTATGGCAGTGCATATTTAATTGGCAACATAGTTGGCTGGCCGTTATTGGGCTTAGTTCTAGGTCCGCTATTGGGGGAGAACTTCCTCTGGCGTAATGATCCTGCGCGAAAGCGCGTTTATACTCGCGCAAGTTGGATTTGGGTCGCACTTTTCTTTTTACGAATTATTGTTCAATATCCCATTTACAAGAGCGGTAATGTGAATTTACTAGGTACCGTTAACTTAGCGATGGGCTATCCGTTATTTATTGCGGCGGCATATTTATCGTGGTTAGTCATTAAGACGGCACCACCCGTACATAAAACGCTGGGTTAAGCGATAAAGCAGGCTTTAATCTTTGCTTCAGCACTGGCTGATGCAACAAACAAGAGTTCATCACCGGCGGCAAATACTTCATGAGCCTTGCCCGTAATTACTCGACCATCGCGCACTATTGCTGC
>CAILBF010000182.1 GCA_903832395.1 uncultured Actinomycetes bacterium
ATCTGGTGATCTCCATTGGCCATGCGAGCCAATGCCGCCATCGGTTCACCTTGTGACCCCGTGCAAATCAAAACAACATTGTCATCAAAAGAATCTAGCTCTTTGGCATCGATAAGGATGCCGTTCGGAACGGTCAGGTAACCCAGGTCCTGCGCAATTTTCATGTTGCGAACCATTGAGCGACCAATAAAAGTAACTTTGCGGCCGTGAATTGCCGCTATGTCAATTACTTGTTGCACTCGGTGCACATGCGAAGAAAAGGAGGCAACGATGACGCGGCGCTTAGTCGATGCAATGACCCGGTTCAACGCCGGCATGATTTCACGCTCAGATGGCGTAAACCCTGGGACATCGGCATTTGTCGAATCAACCATAAAAATATCCACTCCCTCTTGGCCAAGGCGAGCAAAAGTTCGCAGATCGGTAATGCGACCATCTAATGGAAGTTGATCCATTTTAAAATCACCGGTGTGCAAAATACGTCCGGCATCGGTGTTAATAACGACGGCTAATGCATCGGGAATTGAGTGGTTAACTGCAACGAACTCGAGTTCGAATGGACCCACATCTTCATGTCCACCTTCGCGAACTTCACGCGTCAGAGGTGTAATGCGATGCTCTTTTAATTTCGCCGTAATCAAAGCCAACGTTAAGCCAGAGCCATAAATTGCAATATCGCCCCGCTCTCGAAGTAAATATGGAACTGCGCCAATATGGTCCTCATGTCCGTGCGTTAAAAATAAACCGACTACATCATCTAAACGATCTCGTATGTAGGAAAAATCAGGGAGGATTAAATCGATGCCGGGCTGTGTATCTTCGGGAAATAGAACACCACAGTCGACAATTAAAAGTTTTCCCTTTGTTTCAAAGACGGTCATATTGCGACCAATTTCAGCTAAACCACCGAGAGCGACGATTCTCAACGCCCCATCGCCAAGTGCTGGAGGCAGACCTAATTCAGGATGTGGATGCGTCATTATTTAACTGCGACGCCACCGGCAAGCAGATCAATGCGCAGCTGCGCAATCTGCGCATCGGTTGCATCGACTAATGGAAGACGTGTGTGGCCACCAGGAAGGCCCATCAGAGTTAAGGCCGCCTTGGTCATGATTGCACCTTGGGTACGGAAAGTGCCAGTGAAGACGGGCAGCAATTTTTGGTGAATCTCTAAAGCCCGCGCAGGATTGCCATCAAACCAAGCGTTGAGCATCGCCTTTAATTCTCCGCCCACAGTATGACCGCAGACTGAAACAAAACCAACTGCGCCAACTGAGAGAAGTGGCAAGTTTAAAATGTCATCTCCAGAGTAAACGGGAATCCCACAACGCTTGATGACCCACGAGGTTGCCGCAACATTACCCTTGGCATCTTTGAGAGCAACAATGGAGGGATGTTCAAAAAGTTCGACGATTGTATCTGATTCGATTTCAACACCAGTGCGACCTGGAATGTCATACAACATCATTGGCAGACCCGTTGCATTGGCCATAGCTAAAAAGTGCGCCTTGATTCCAGCTTGAGGAGGCTTGTTGTAATAAGGAGTAACGACCAAAATACCGTCGGCGCCAGCTGCTTCTGAGCGCTTAGCTTGATTTATGGAGTAGTCAGTCTCGTTATCACCGGCACCTGAAACAACTTTGATGTTGGGGCCAACAACCCGCTTCACAACTTTAATAATCTCTTCTTTTTCAGATGACTTAGTCGTGGGGGCCTCGCCAGTTGTTCCGTTAACAACGATTCCATCGTGACCGATATTTACTAAATGATCGGCGATTTTCTCGACGCCGTTCCAATCGATACTGCCATCTTTATTAAAAGGGGTGACCATCGCGGTCAACATTCGACCAAAAGGCGCTGGTGTACTCATACGCCTAACTCTACCCGTTTTACGGTGCGATTCGTCCAGATTTCTCGAAGGCGCCGTAGGTAAGCGGCATTAATTTCGCAAATTCGGCCTCCATTTTCTCAGCTACCATCTCAATTTCACGCTGTGGATAGCTGGGAAAATGTGAACCTTCGCGGGACGTACGCAATGACAAAAAGTTCATAAGTGCGCGGGCATTCATAGTCACATACATTGATGAATATGTTGCAACCGGTAAAACTACGCGGGCAACTTCGCGGGCAATTCCGGCATCTAACATTTTTTGATAACTCGCGTAGGCAACTATGTATGCATCTTTCATCGCCTTAATTGAGAGATCGAACTGCTCTTGGGTTCCATCCTCGAAAGTATAAGCACCAGTCTTGCCAACCTGTAAAAGTTTGCGTTCTTTCGATGGAATATAGAAAACCGGTTTTAATTCGCGATAGCGACCGCTCTCTTCGTTATATGAGGCGATGCGATGGCGCATGAATTCACGAAAGACAAATATTGGGGCAGATACAAAAAAAGTCATTGATGTGTGCTCGAAGGGAGAGCCATGGCGCTCACGTGCCAAGTAGTTAATCAGACCAGCAGAGCGAGATGGATCTTCGCCAATCTCCTCCATCGATTGCTCTCCAGCCGTTGAAACACGAGCTGCCCAGATAACATCGGCATCACTGGCGCTGGATTTAACAAGTTCAACAGTGACATCGTCGCGGTAAATAATCTCTTCGGCCATAGCGTGACCCTATCCTCGACCGCCTTGGTGGCTTCGGATTTCTAAGGCAGACTGTCCGCGTGTCCAAAATCGAATCCGTCACAGTTCGTGACTCCCTGAGCCTGTCTCTGACGGTCGGGGCGTACGGAATTGCTTTCGGCGCGGCCTCGGTTGCAAATGGCTTTTCAGTTCTGCAGAGCTGCCTCTTATCTCTTTTAACTTTTTCGGGGGCTTCGCAGTTCGCAGTAATCGGTGTTCTCGGTGCCGGGGGCAGCGCCCTCAGCGGAATTGCAACTGCATCCCTCCTTGGTTTTCGAAATGGTTTATACGGCGTCATCATGGCGCCGCGATTAAAAGTTAAAGGTTTCAAGCGCGTAGTAGCTGCACAGTTAACAATTGATGAATCAACGGGCATTGCCCTTGGCGCAGAAAAACGAAATGACGACGCGATGCGTCATGGCTTTTGGTTAACTGGAATCGGTGTATTTGTTTTTTGGAATTTATTTACACTCGCCGGTGCCCTTGGAGCCCAAGCAATGGGTGATACTCGTGCTTGGGGATTAGATGCCGCCGTTCCTGCAGCATTCTTAGGTCTAGTTTGGCCACGCCTTGAAAATAATCGCGACCGCGCACTTGCATGCGCATCAGTTGTTTTTGCTATTGCCATGACACCGATTTTGCCCGCAGGGCTTCCAATTATTGCCACTGCATTTATCGCAATTGCAGTTGGGTTACGCCGATGAATGCATTTTGGGTTGCCACAATTGGGACGAGTGTTATCGCTTTTGCCCTTAAGTATTCAGGCCACTCAATTCCCCAGCACTGGTTAGAAAATCCAAAGATTCAGCGAATCAATTTGCTCATACCAATCGCTTTGTTGAGTGCCTTGGTGGCGGTTCAAACGTTTACAGAAAAAAGTAAGCTCATGATTGATCATCGCCTTGCAGGCGTCGGCGTTGCAATTATTGCTCTGCTACTCAAGGCGCC
>CAILBF010000183.1 GCA_903832395.1 uncultured Actinomycetes bacterium
GAGCCTGACGGGAACAGCGGTAGGCACCTATAACTATAAAGACGTGTCGAAAGCTACGACGATAAACTACAGTGGTTTAAGCCTAACCGGAGCCCAGGCAAGTAACTACAGCTTAACGATTCAGCCCCCTGCATCCGCTTCGATCACAGAATCACAGACTTCTTCATTAAGTGGGATATTACAAACCTATTTCTCCACTCAAAGCGTGCCAAGTCCAAGACCAACCTCGGTTGCTGTCAGTACCCAATCTAATGCAGCCCCAACAACGCCAAGAGCTTCTACACAAGGAACTACGGGTGGCAATTCAGTGAGTGTTCAAGTTAATTTGGGAAATGGAACTGTGCAAACCTTGCAGACGAGCCCGTTAGGAGAATCTGGTTTTTCTTTTACTGTTCCACAAGAAACAATTAGTCGCATCTCAACGGGAAGGGAAGGTTCATCTAAAACGACAATTGAGGCCGTCTTGTCAAACGGATCCCCATTACCTTCGTGGCTTAATTTTAATGCGCCTAACAATACATTCTCTGCCTCTACAGTGCCAGAAAATATCTCTTCTATTGGGGTAAAAATCCAAGTAAAAGATGGTACTAGTCTAGTTGGTGAGAACGTGATCAGCATTGTTATTCCAAGTAGGAAGATAGAAATCGAGGGCACAGACAAAAAGCAATAAGTGTTTAAAAATTATTGTGAATTTCGATTTTTTCGACCCGTGTAAGACTTAAGTAAGTAGTAAAGTTGTTGTTTAATTGAAGGGCTCGATAATAGTTCATTGATATTTGGATTGACATGTGTTTCATCTTGCAGCAAAATTTTTAGTTGCAAGCTTGGCCCGTTAAACAGTGTCGCTTCAGTTCATCCCAGTGATTTCAATGTCCTTGTTAAGGTAATTCCAACGTAATAAGTCATTGCAGGTTGCCAATACCAATTCACGCCTAGCTTTCGTAAAGTCTTGGGCTGCATAGATTAGGGAGCGACCTTTTCTTTTGCCATAAAACCCATGCTTCGAACCATGGGCCCTGTGCGCCTGACGGGGCTGCCAGCGACTCCTTAGTCAAAAGGCGTTTCGTCGGATGTGGGTAAGCGGTAACTGAGCGGCGTTATAGAAATGCTCGAATAATTGCTCCATGATCCCGTGAATTCACTTTACGGAGATCGATATGGACGAATTCAATAGTAGCAAGCAACCCAAACCAATCGAATTACTTTGGCGTGATCGGGTTCAACGTCATATTAACAGTGGAAAGAGCCAGGCTAAATTTTGTCTGGAAGAGCAATGTTCACTTCCCGCCTTGGCTTATTGGCGCGATCGTTTCAAAGTTTCTACCAAACGTAAGCCATCGATCGCGGCAGAATTATCTTTAAGGGACAATCATTTTGTCGATGCAGGTCCATTATCGATGGAAATACCTGATTCAAAAAAACCTGACATAAATGGTGCAGTGGGTGGGCTGCAATTAAGATTGGATCTGGGTGGTGGGGTAGTTTTGCAAATCAGCAGACTCTGATGTTCTTTCCCGAAGGTCGGGTGCGGGTATTTGTCTACGGTAAGCCAGTGAGCATGCGGATGTCTTTTGATGGATTGTTTGCGATCACTGCCAATGTGATGAAACTAGATCCTTTATCGGGAAACTTGTTTACGTTCATCAACCGGCGTGCGACGCAAATGAAAGTTCTATACTTTGATCGCACGGGATTATGTGTGTGGTCCAAGCGGCTCGAACGGGGGCGTCTTATTAGCGATTGGGATAAGATGGCAACGAAAGAAATGGACTGGACGGGATTGAAATTAATGCTCGAAGGTATAGAGCCCATGAAGGTGAAATTACGCTATAAAAAAATGCGTTCTTCA
>CAILBF010000184.1 GCA_903832395.1 uncultured Actinomycetes bacterium
CATATCTACACACTTTAATCTCATCGGTACCAACTGCAGCTAATGCCGGGTACTACGCAAAGATTGTTCGCGAACATGCAATCATGCGTCGCTTAGTTGAAGCGGGAACAAAAATTGTTCAACTCGGATATACATCCGAAGGTGAAGTCGATGACATGGTCGACCAAGCGCAGGCCGAGGTGTATGCAGTTACCGAGCGCCGATCATCTGAAGACTACGTTCAGCTATCGACGTTATTGCCACAAGCCCTCGATGAGATTGAAGCGATCTCTAAAGGTATCGGCGTTGAAGGCGTTAAGACCGGCTTCAAAGATCTCGACGCACTCACTCATGGCTTCCATCCAGGTAACATGATTATTCTGGCCGCCCGTCCTGCAATGGGTAAATCAACACTTGGTTTAGATATCGCACGTCATGCATCGATTGCTAATGGTTTAACATCGGTTATCTTCTCTCTTGAAATGTCGAAGTCGGAAATTACAATGCGTATGCTCTCGGCCGAAGCACGCGTTGGCTTAAATAATATTCGCGCAGGTACGTTATCTGACGATGAATGGTCACGCCTTGCCCGTCGTATGGGTGAAATCTCTGAGGCTCCATTATTTATCGATGACTCACCTAACCTTTCCATGATGGAGATCCGCGCTAAAGCCCGCCGCTTAAAGCAGCGCCATAACCTCAAACTCATTGTTATTGACTACTTACAGCTGATGTCGTCAGGTAAGAAAGTTGAAAACCGTCAGCAAGAAGTCTCGGAATTCTCACGTCACTTGAAGTTAATGGCTAAAGAGTTAGATATTCCAGTTATCGCGATCTCACAGCTCAACCGTGGTCCCGAGCAGCGCACCGATAAGAAACCTATGCTCTCTGACTTACGTGAATCGGGCTCTATCGAGCAGGATGCCGACGTTGTTATCTTGCTTCACCGCGATGATATGTACGATCAACAAAACCGTACAGGTGAGGCCGATCTAATTGTCGCTAAACACCGTAACGGACCAACGCGCACAATCACCGTTTCAGCTCAACTGCACTATGCACGTTTCTACGATATGCCACAGAACCCAGGTGCTGGAACAGACTGGACACAAGGGCGCGAAGCCGCTGTACCTGAAGATAATAGTTTTGGAGCTTAAATAAATTTAATGTGCCGCTGTACGAGCACGATCGGCCAGAACAATTCCAGTAACAACGATGACGGCTCCAACTAATTGCAGGAAGTTCCACCGTTCATAAAGCCACCACCACGCAAAAATTCCGGCGAATACTGGCTCTGCCATTCCAATCACACTGCTTGTCGATGCAGAGAGTAATTTAATTCCGTTAACAACGAGAATATATGGTGCGATTGTTCCCAAGGTGATCACCCAAGCAATAAGTATCCAGCCAGGTGCGCTATAAGGTGCAAATCTTCCCTGAAGATTAATGGATTGAGTAAATATTTCCATCGGAAAATTCCAGACTGGCAGCACGACTAAGAGCCCAAGTGTTGCAATCCCAAAGCCAAATGCTGACAATGACTCGGCATCGCGAGTGCGAGTGAGTTTTTCACCGAGCAGGAAATATGCAGCTAGTGCAATTGCATCTAAGAGCGCAGCAACGACACCGATTGGATCAAGGGTTTGACCCTTCCATACTTGTGCAATACAGAGCATGCCGCCAAAAGCTAGTGCGATGGACAACCACATTTGCTTGGATACATGCTTTTTCAGTACATATCGAAGCCACAGGAGAATCCAAATGGGGGCAGTAAATTCAAGGAGAAGGCCGATGCTCACATGCATGCGTGTAATTGCGATGAAGTAGAAGACTTGGACAGCTAAAAAACCAACTAGACCATATGCAATTAACCACGGGAGCTCAGCTTTGCTTATGCGGAATTTGTGACGGTATCTCACAAAAATGTACGTTCCAAGAAAAAGAAAGGCGCCGCCGCATCGAACTTGGGTCAAACGAAGTGAGGAAAGTCCGCTTGTAAGCAGGAGCTTTGAAATTATCCCGTTAAAACCAAAACCAAGCGCGCCAAAGAGCGCGAGAATTTCACCTTTACGAGTTGCCCACATCGGACCA
>CAILBF010000185.1 GCA_903832395.1 uncultured Actinomycetes bacterium
AAAAACATCGAAGTCGATGAGGTTCTTGTCGAGTATTTGGCCTATGCCGAAATTCTTCGCCCATATGTTGCCGACACCGTTTTGCTTCTAGATCAAGCGCTAAAAGCCGGTAAGCGCATCCTCTTGGAGGGTTCACAAGGAACCCTTCTCGACGTTGATCACGGTACGTATCCATTTGTTACTTCAAGTAATCCGACTGCGGGCGGTGCGTGTACTGGTAGTGGAATCGGACCCACCAAAATAGATAAAGTAATTGGAATCGTTAAGGCTTACACAACACGTGTTGGCAGTGGCCCTTTCCCAACTGAACTCTTTGATGAAGATGGTGAAGCCCTACGTCGCATTGGTGGCGAAATTGGTGTTACTACTGGTCGAGCTCGTCGTTGCGGGTGGTATGACGCACCGATCGCACGCTATGCAGTGCGCGTAAATGGTTTAACTGATTTCTTCCTAACTAAACTCGATGTATTAACTGGTTGGGAAAAAATTCCAGTATGCGTTGCCTACGAAATTGATGGCAAGCGAGTAGAAGAACTTCCCGCTTCGCAAACTGACTTTCACCATGCAAAGCCGATTTATGAATATCTACAAGGGTGGAGCGAAGACATCACGAAGGCGAGAAAGCTCAGCGATCTTCCGAAGGCTGCTCAAGAGTATGTAGCTTTCTTAGAAAAGATATCGGGTGCACCCATAAGTGCAATCGGTGTTGGTCCGGGCCGCGATGAGACGATCGTTGTTAAGGATTTCATCTAACAATGAAAATCCTCCTAGTCGGAAGCGGCGGTCGTGAACACGCGCTAGGACTAGGTTTACACGCTGATCCCGCCTGCACATCACTTCATGTCGCACCTGGAAACCCTGGAATTGCAGAGTTCGCACAGTGCCACCCAATTGATATTTTAAACAATGCCGAAATCGTTGCTCTGGCACTGGAAATCGCTGCAGATTTAGTTGTCATTGGCCCAGAGGTTCCGCTAGTTAATGGAGTGGCCGATGATTTACGAAGGTTAAAGATTGCCGTATTTGGACCCTCAAAGGCTGCAGCAGCGTTGGAAGGTTCAAAGACTTTTGCTAAAGAGGTTATGTCCGATGCTGGCGTTCCCACCGCACATAGTTTTACGTGCACAACAAAAACCGAATGTGAAAAGGCGTTAGATACTTTTGGCGCCCCGTATGTGGTTAAAGATGATGGTTTAGCCGGCGGTAAGGGAGTGGTCGTAACAAGTGATCGCCAAAAAGCTTTAGATCATGCACTTGGATGCAAGCGTGTAGTTATTGAAGAGTATTTAGATGGTCCAGAGGTTTCACTATTTGGAATAAGCGATGGAGTTTCAATTCTTGCAATGCAACCGGCTCAAGATTTCAAACGTGCTGGAGATAATGATGAGGGCCCTAATACCGGTGGGATGGGTGCATACTCCCCGCTACCGTGGGCACCGTCAGACATTATTGATGACACATTTAAACAAATACTTGCGCCAATGATTGCCGAGATGAATGCGCGTGGTACACCATTTGTTGGCTTGCTTTACGCAGGCTTAGCCCTTACTAATCACGGCACACGTGTCATCGAATTCAATGTTCGTTTTGGTGATCCAGAAACTCAAGTTTTGATTCCGCTGCTTAAGACTCCGTTAGCAACGCTTCTATTCAAAGCAGCAACTGGCGATCTCGCCGATACGGTTTTAGAGTGGCGAGATGAATCGGCAGTGACAATAGTTTTAGCCGCCGAGGGATATCCCACGGCCCCAAAGAGCGGTGAGAAGATCTCAACTTTTCCTACGATCGAAAAAGTTCAGATTTTTCATGCCGGAACCTCGTTGATGGGTGAAGATTTAGTTTCATCGGGAGGCCGCGTCCTCACCGTAACTGGGCTAGGTACGGATCTAACGGAGGCCAGAGACCGGGCCTATCGCGCAATTAGCCAGATTTCATTGCCAGGCTCCTTTTATCGAAGCGACATCGCGCTCAATGCCGCAGTGGCAGAGAAGGGCAACTAAATGGCGGATAATTACGCAGTGAGCTTAATCGCCGATAGATATGCATCCGCTGCGATGGTCAAGATTTTTGCGCCACAAGAAAAAATTATTCTAGAGCGCCGATTGTGGCTATCGGTTATGCGCAATCAATCTCTGCTGGGTCATCCAATTCCGGAATCTGTTATTGATGATTACAAAAAAGTAATTTTTACCGTTGACCTTGCATCCATCGATGCCCGTGAAAAACAGACGCGACATGATGTAAAAGCCCGCATTGAAGAGTTCAATTCCCTTGCCGGTCATGAAGCAATCCATGCTGGGATGACTAGCCGCGACTTAACTGAAAATGTTGAAGCTCTGCAGATTCGTAATGGTCTAGAAGTTGTTCACGATAAAGTTGTCACACTTCTTGCGCGTTTAGCCGAGCGAGCAACACAGTACGACGCCCAACCTATTGCTGGTCGCTCACACAATGTGCCAGCACAGATTACAACTCTTGGTAAGCGATTTGCTTCAGCCGCCGAAGAACTTCTTTTCGCATATGAGCGATTAACCGCTCTGCAAGCTCGCTACCCAATGCGTGGCATAAAAGGTCCAGTCGGCACAGCGCAAGATTCGATTGATTTACTCGGCTCAAGCGATTCACATGCGGCGCTAGAAAATGCAATAGCTAAAGAGTTAGGTTTTAATCGCGTACTAGATTCCACTGGCCAGATTTATCCACGCTCTTTTGATTACGATGTTGTTACAACGCTTGTTCAATTAGCGTCGGCCCCATCATCGCTGGCAACATCAATTCGCTTAATGGCCGGTTCGGAATTAGTTACTGAGGGATTTAAAGCTGGACAAGTCGGTAGCAGCGCGATGCCACACAAAATGAATACGCGCTCATGCGAACGTATAAATGGTTTATCGGTAGTTCTTCGTGGGTATGCATCGATGGTGAGTGAATTATCTGGAGACCAATGGAATGAAGGCGATGTCTCATGTAGCGTCGTTCGCCGGGTAGCCCTTCCCGATGCTTTCTATGCCATTGATGGCCTGCTCGAAACTATGTTGACTGTTCTTGATGAATTTGGCGCTTTCCCCGCAGTAATTGCCGCTGAACTAGAGCGATACCTTCCGTTTTTGGCAACCACAAAATTTTTAATGGCGGCAGTAAAAGCTGGTGTTGGTCGTGAACTCGCCCATGAAGTAATTAAAGAACACGCAGTCAAAGCCGCGCTTGGAATGCGTGAAGGCAAAGCAAATACTCTTCTTGATGATTTAGCCAGCGACGGCCGTTTTCCTTTGGACCGTGCAGCACTCGATCTATTAATAAGCACACCACTTGAATTTACTGGCGATGCTCGCCAACAAGTTGCTCGAGTTGTTAGTCGCATTGACGCGATTACTTCCGCGCACCCTGCAGCAATGCAGTACAAACCCAGCTCTATCCGGTGAGCGGATTCGGGCTAGCTGGCCCACCTCCAGCACCAATCATTACCGGTTGGTCACACGTACGCACTGGAAAAGTTCGCGACTTGTATACCAACGAAAAGAAAGAAATTCTCCTTGTTGCATCCGATCGCGTTTCAGCGTACGACTGGGTAATGCCGACAACAATTCCCGGTAAAGGCGCAGTACTTACACAACTCTCACTGTTTTGGTTCGAACTGCTAGAAGATATTATTCCCAATCACGTTATTTCAACCGACGTACCGAAGGCCGTTGAAGACCGTGCCATCATCGTCCAACCGCTAGATATGTTTAGCGTTGAATGTGTAGCACGTGGATATTTAACGGGCAGCGGGTGGAGTGAATATCAAAACAACAGCTCAGTATGCGGAAACCCTTTGCCCGAGGGCTTAGAAGATGGTTCGAAACTTCCAAAAACAATTTTTACTCCGGCAACTAAAGCCGATGTGGGCGATCACGATATAAATATAGATTTTGAAACGGCTGCACAGCAAATAGGCCACGATGTTGCCGAAAGTTTAAGAGAGTTAACGATTGACTTGTATGACACGGCTGCAGATTTTGCGCTGTCTCGAGGAATCATTCTTGCCGATACAAAATTCGAATTTGGCCGCAATGCTTCAGGGGAGATTGTCTTAGGCGATGAAGCTCTAACCCCTGATTCATCTAGGTTTTGGGAGTTATCGACCTGGGCTCCAGGCGGGGCTCAGGCCTCCTTTGATAAACAGTTTTTACGTGACTACTTGGTAGCAAGTGGATGGGATCGAAAGAGTCCGCCCCCTGAGCTTCCAACTGAGATCGTAGAAAAGACCGCACAGCGTTACGAAGAAGCGTTTTATCGTTTAACTGGCAGCAAGTTCTAATACAGGGAGAATAAGACAATGGCAACAATCGTGGTTGATGTGATGTTAAAGCCCGAAATTCTCGACCCGCAAGGAAATGCCGTTGCATCTGCACTGCCGCGACTTGGCTTTACTTTTGCAACCTCTGTGCGCCAAGGAAAGCGATTTGAAATTCACATTGAGGGAGATGCAACACCTGCCCAGTTGGCAGAAGTTGAAAAAGCGGCAGAGGTTTTACTTTCAAATCCTGTTATTGAGACCTACGTCGTAAGAGTTGAGAAGTAATGCGCATAGGAGTTATCACTTTTCCTGGAACTCTAGATGATCGCGATGCTGCGCGAGCAGTCAATCACGGTGGGGCAGTTGCTATACCCCTATGGCATGCCGACGCAGATTTAAAAAATGTCGATGCCGTTATTCTGCCCGGTGGATTTTCTTACGGAGATTACTTACGGTGCGGCGCAATATCGCGTTTTGCTCCAGTAATGAAGTTAGTGATTGAAGCTGCAGGTAAGGGTATGCCCGTTCTCGGAATTTGCAATGGCTTTCAAGTCCTCTGCGAATCCCACTTGTTACCAGGAGCGTTGACTCGTAACTCTGATTTGCATTTCTTATGCCGCGATCAAGAGATTGAGATTATAAATAATTCAACACCTTGGACGAACTCATTCAAAGCGGGAGAAAAAATAACAATCCCACTCAAAAATGGCGAAGGTTCATTTCAATGTGATGACCAGACTTTGGCTCAATTAGAGGGCGAGGGACGAGTCGTTGCGCGCTACGTTGGAGAAAATCCCAACGGTTCACGTAACTTAATTGCTGGAATTTCAAATGCTAGGGGCAACGTCGTGGGTCTTATGCCCCACCCAGAGCACGCTATTGACCCGTTGACCGGCCCTTCAGCTCAAGGCCTCGGTTTCTTCACATCAATTTTGAATGCGATGGTCAAGTAATGTCTTTAGATACCGTTGCAATCGCTCAATCAACACCCGATACAAAGCAGCCCTTTGCCGAACTCGGGTTGCGGCCCGACGAGTATGCGCGAATCAAAGAGATTCTGGGTCGGCGTCCGACCTCCTCCGAGTTAGCGATGTATTCAGTAATGTGGTCTGAGCACTGCTCATATAAGTCATCGAAAGTTCACTTGAAACAGTTCGGTGACAAAGCCCCCAAATCCGATGCCCTTTTAGTAGGCATCGGTGAAAATGCTGGTGTTGTAGATGTTGGCCAAGGTTATGCAGTAACTTTTAAAATTGAATCACACAATCACCCATCTTTTGTCGAGCCTTACCAAGGTGCTGCAACTGGCGTAGGTGGAATCGTTAGAGATATTTTAACAATGGGTGCGCGGCCAATAGCAATTATGGATCCACTTCGTTTTGGTCCAGCCGATGCACCAGATACAAGGCGAGTATTGCCCGGCATAGTTGCAGGTGTTGGTGGATACGGAAACTGTTTAGGTCTACCAAATATTGGTGGCGAAGTCGTATTTGATCAAACGTATGCCGGCAATCCATTAGTTAATGCTCTGTGTGTCGGCGTAATGAAGCACAGCGACATTAAGTTAGCTAAAGCAGCTGGTGCCGGAAACCTCGTAGTTTTATTTGGAGCAAAGACCGGCGGCGATGGAATTGGTGGCGTTTCAGTTTTGGCATCAGAGACTTTTGGTGCTGGGGGCTCTACTAAGCGACCTAGCGTCCAAGTTGGCGATCCATTTGTTGAAAAAATTCTCATTGAATGCTCACTTGAAATCTTTGCCGAAGATTTAGTTGTTGGAATTCAAGATCTAGGTGGAGCTGGACTTTCATGTGCCACAAGTGAATTAGCATCGGGCGGCTCAGGGGGCATGAAAGTAGCGCTAGATAGGGTTCCGTTGCGTGATCCGTCGCTATCTCCTGAAGAGATTTTAATGTCAGAGTCACAAGAGCGCATGTGCGCAATTGTTGAGCCACACAAGCTTGCACGCTTTTTAGAAATCTGCGCAAAATGGGATGTAACTGTTACTGCAATTGGTGAAGTTACCGATGGCGATCGCTTAGAGATTACTTGGAACGGTGAAGTAATAGTCGATGTTCCACCACGCACAGTTGCACATGAAGGCCCCGTTTATAACCGCCCTCTAGCCCAACCTGCATATATCGATGAAGTCAATTCTCAAAGCGTAAACGTACCGATACCAAGCGGTGCCGACGAGATTAAAGCTGCAGTATTAAAACTTGCTGGCGCGCCAAACTTGGCCGATAAATCCTGGGTAACATCGCAGTACGACAAATACGTTCAAGGCAACACAATTCAATCTCAGCCCGATGATTCGGGAATGGTTCGCATCGATGAGACCACGCATTTAGGTGTTGCGATTTCAACGGATGCAAATGCGAACTGGTCTTACTTAAATCCTTATCAAGGCGCAAAGCTAGCTTTAGCAGAAGCGGCACGAAATATTGCGACCGCAGGTGCACGGCCATTAGCTGTAACAAACTGTCTTAACTTTGGTTCACCCGAAGATCCAGGCGTTATGTGGCAGTTTGCCGAGTCAGTTCGCGGCCTCGCCGATGGGTGCTTAGAGATGGGACTTCCAGTTACTGGCGGAAACGTTTCTTTCTATAATCAAACCGGCACCGTCGCTATCTTGCCGACACCAGTTATCGGAGTGCTTGGTGTAATTCAAGATGTTCGTACTCGTACGCCCATGAGTTTTAGTACTGCGGGTTTAGATCTCTATCTTCTCGGTCAGACATTTGAAGATTTAGCTGGAAGCGAATGGGCTTTCTTGCACGGGGAACGTGTGGGTCAATCACCTACCGCTGATTTGGGCCGTGAAATGCGGCTTATTGAGCTACTCCTTGCTGGACACGATAAGAAGATTTTTAGTGCCGCTCATGACTTAAGTCAGGGCGGTTTATCAGCTGGATTAACTGAAATGGTTTTACGTTATTCAGTTGGTGCGACCATTACTTTGGATAATGCTGGGATTGACTTATTAAGCGAAACCCCCGGGCGAGTGATTGTTGCAATCGAGAGCAGTAACACCGATGCGCTTAAAAACCTTGCAGCGGACAATGAAATCCCGCTTAATAAAATCGGTGTAACTGGCGGGGAGTCACTCACCATTAATGGATGCGTTATTTCATTAACTGAACTTCGCGATGTGCACACATCTACTTTTCCACGGTTGTTTGGTTGATATCGATGCGTGATCCTAAAATCCTTGAAGACGTTAAAGAAACGTTAGCGATGCTCAGTGCTAAGGCGCCAGGTCGAGCGATTGAAGTACGCGTCCCACCATATGCCGCGATTCAGTGCGGAGATGGCCCAACACATACTCGAGGCACGCCCGCAAATGTCGTCGAAATGGATGCAGACACATGGTTGGCACTAGCAGCTGGTGAACTTACATGGGGTGAGGCGTTATCCAGCGGCGCAATCAATGCTTCAGGGGTACGTGCAGATTTAACTGAGTATCTACCGCTTAGGATTAACGCATGAGCCGGCGCCCCGATGGTTTACTCAATCATAATATTTTGGATGCCGATAAGGGTCCTCAAGATGCCTGCGGAGTTTTTGGTGTGTGGGCACCTGGAGAAGAAGTTGCAAAGTTAGCTTTCTATGGTCTGTACGCATTGCAACACCGTGGACAAGAATCGGCCGGGATAGCAACCAGTGATGGCCATCGTATTCTCGTCTATAAAGATATGGGTTTAGTTTCGCAAGTATTTACTGAAAGTGATTTAGCAACCCTGCCGGGGGATTTAGCTATTGGGCACTGTCGTTACAGCACAACGGGATCAAGCACGTGGGTAAATGCCCAGCCAACTTTGCGCCCAACTAAGTATGGAACGCTGGCTTTAGCCCACAACGGCAACTTAACAAATACGGGCGAGCTCGCCGAAATGGTTCAAAAACTAGAGCCAACTGTTGGA
>CAILBF010000186.1 GCA_903832395.1 uncultured Actinomycetes bacterium
CGTGGGATTGAATGACCATAGACATCGGCATCCAAAATTCCAACGCGCAGACCCTTTTGTGCTGCCGCCACCGCAAGATTTGCAGTCACCGATGATTTTCCTACCCCGCCTTTACCGGAAGCGATTCCGATAACTCGGGTTAGTGAATCTGGCTGCGCAAATGGAATAAATTTTTCTCGACCGTTGCGCATAATTTTTTTGACATTATCGCGCTGTGCTTGTGACATAACGCCGAAACTCAACTGCACGCTTTTTACGCCGCTAACAGCGCTAATTGCACCAGTAATGTCGGTTCGTAATCTATCTTGCATAGGGCAACCCGAAATTGTCAAAAGAATAGAAACGCTAACATCCCCATTTACTTCATTAAGATCTTCGACCATTCCTAGTTCTGTAATCGAACGACGGAGTTCGGGATCTTGAACAACAGTTAGCGCCTCGGCAATTGCATCTATCAAACTCATAATAGATCTGGATCAATTCGAGCCTGGAGGTTTTTCGGGGTAGTCACAGGTTTATCCTCCATTAAATCAGCTAGCTGTTTTTTGATGAAAGTTTTTGGATGTAAGTCCTGGGGCTCTAAATTTTCAAATCCAGGCCCTAAATTCTCTTTTAATTCCACCGTCGCAACGTGGGCCAAGTCCCGCAACTTCTTTAAAATCTTAGCTGCCTCAACTGCGACTTTAGGTAGACGTTCAGGGCCGACCAAGATCATTGCAATTATCGCAAGACCTAAAAATTCTCCCGGACCAATGTTAAAGAGCATGGCTCAAGCCTATAGGTAAAACAACCTTTAGTTTTTGGCCGCGATTAACGTCAAACTCGCCGATTGCTCTTTAGTCCCTCGCACATAGGAAAGCGTAATTGTATCGCCGACCTTTTTGGCACGGACTGCGACGATTAACTCCTCAGGTGCCGAAATCTCCCGATTCTCAAACTTAATAATTACATCGCCCGGCAAAAGGCCAGCTTTTTGTGCTGGTCCGCCGGCCATGATCCCAGCACTTGTCTTGGCAATCAGTGCTCCCGTACCAGCAAAGTTCATGTCAAGAGAAACACCTAGTACTGGATACGTTGCTTTCCCAGACTTAATAAGTTGATCAGCAGTGGTACGCGCTTGATTAATTGGAATTGCAAAACCTAAACCAATTGATCCAGATTGAGATGTTGAACCGAGGGATGCAATCGCGGAATTAACTCCAATTACTGCACCAGTTGAATCTACAAGTGGGCCACCAGAGTTGCCCGGATTAATTGCAGCATCAGTTTGCAATGCGTTGATAAAGGAGTTCTCAGCTGCCGTTCCACCGGCGGTAACTGGCCGATTCTTTGCACTAATAATGCCAAGAGTCACAGTGCCAGATAAACCAAGTGGTGATCCAATTGCAATAACGGGATCCCCTACGGCAACTTTGTCACTGTTACCAAATTCAAGGGCCGCTAAATTTGTTGCCGCAATCTTTAGGACAGCTAAATCATATGAAGCATCGCGTCCAATTATTGTTGCGTTATAAACTTCACCATTGTTCAGTGTGACTTTAAGTGTTCCACCAGTTGCAGCGAAAGATTCAATAACATGGTTGTTAGTCAAAATATATCCAGAGCTATCAATGACAAAACCTGAACCCGTTCCACCGCCGTCGGCAGTGCGTGTTGTTATTGATACAACGGAAGGCAGAACACGTGCAGCGATACCTGCGACTGAATCTGGCGCGCGCTCAATGCTGCTCGACGAGGTAACGATATGTGCATGACCAAAAACTGTTCCATTTGTTGAATTCGCTCCTAAGAAACCACCGAGGCTTCCAGCAAGGATTGCGACAACAACTATGGTGCCCCGAGAGTTTTTCCTTCTGTGGGAAGACTCCCACCAAGGTTGCGTGAATTCGGGAGTTTTTTTACGTGGGAATATCATGGATTAATTCTGCTACAACTTGGTCGCAACTAACAATCCATCTCCGGCTGGAATGAGGGTACTCACCCAATGCTCTGTGTCATTTTTAATGATATTCCCAGCATCTCGCAGTGAAACCGTCTTTGGGTCGCGTTGTGCTGGGTCACATACCTTTGAGCCGCCGAAGAAATTATCAATGACTAGTGCGCCGCCGCTTCGCAAAACACGGTGTGCCTCGGAGATGACAAAGGCTAAATCTTCGGGGTTGTGCCGCAATACAACGAGGTCATAAGCACGATCTGTAAGTTTTGAAATTACATCTAGAACTGAATTCGTGATGAGACGATACCTAGTTTGTGAAATGTCGGCATCGCTAAAGGCCATCTTTGCAATTCTCGTGTGCTCCATCTCGTCATCGATAGATGTCAAAGTCCCGCTAGATAACATGCCATCTAGTAGCCATAAACTTCCAACGCCTGATCCAGTACCCACTTCAACGACGGACTGGGCCGATAATGTGAATGCCAAATGGCGAAGGTATGCACCAGCACCAGGAGTTACATCAATAGTTCCGAGCTCAACACCTCGTGCCCGAGCTTGAGATTTGAAATGGTCTTCGGCTATAAAATTTTCAGCGTATGAATGCGGATCTGTTTTCATTCAAGCGTCATAATCCACTGCGTTAATAAGCGAACACCATAGCCAGTGCCGCCTTTTGGATTCTCTCCTGCATCGGCGTCGCTTCGACCAGTTCCGGCAATATCTAAATGTAGCCAACGGCGATTGCCCGCGAAGTGTTCAAGAAATAAAGCAGCCACAACTGATTTGGCCGAAAAATCCTCGCCATGGGTGATGTGATTAAAATCTGCAACATCACTGCGTAGCGCAACTTTATAATCATCAATCAAAGGCATACGCCAAACACGATCCCCGGAATCAGCGCCGGCCTTTTCAAATTGCGCGGCAAGTTTGTCATCACGTGTATACATCGCGGCAAATTGTCGACCAAGACCTACTGTGGCCGCTCCAGTCAAAGTTGCGATATCAATTAAATAATCAGGGTCTAAATTAATATCGGCATATGCCAGGCCATCGGCCAGAACTAAGCGCCCTTCGGCATCTGTATCTGATACTTCAACGGTCGTTCCACCATAATGTTTAATCACATCACTTGGGCGCTGCGCACTGCCAGAGATTGCATTTTCAGCACACATCATCAATGCCGTTACTCGCACATTGGGCTGCAACTCTTCAAGAGCTGTTAACGTTGCAAGGATCGCGGCAGCTCCAGCCATATCTGATTTCATTGGAATCATTAAGTCATAGGGACGCTTGAGCGAAACTCCCCCAGTATCAAAGGTGATGCCTTTGCCGACTAAAACAACGTGTGGGAGTGCGCCATGGGATTTGCGCTTATTTTTTGGGGCGTATGAAACTTCTATGAATCGTGGGCCTGGATTTGGCGATGAGTTACCAACGGCGCGTAAACCTCCGAAATCTTTGAGCTCTTTGCCGCCACGTACGGTTACATTTAATCCATTCGTTTTAGCGAACTCTTGAGCCTGTGTAGCCATCCACTCAGGAGTCTTAATATTAGAAGGCGTATGAACCAAATCGCGAGCGCGCGTAATCGCTTTCGCAATAGAGTGAGCATCATTGATTATCTCCTTATCATCACTTGCGACTAAAAATACTGGAACTTCACTGGGCTTGCCAGTTTTCAAACTCCACAAATAAGCACCTAGCGTGAGCGAAATTGCATGTGCATGAATCTCACGCTCATTTACTGCACATGCTGAATACACAGTGATTTTTTTACCGCGAACTTTTCGAGCAATTGCAGTTGCTGCAACTCGCAGAGATTGAACGCTCTCATCTCCTGTTGCAACTAAATAAATTCGCTCGGTTTGTGAATTCTTTGCACTGACTGGAATCTCAAAAAGCTCGCCAATTTTTCCAGTTGGGGAAAAGAAAGTGAGTTCATCGTTGAGATTTACGTCGAAATGGGTTTCTAACTCTTGGATTAAGGAGCCTGGGCCTTGAAAAATAAAACCATCGGTACCGTTGGTCGTATAACCCACAGCGATAGCATCGGCCGAAAGCGCGCTGACTAAATCAACTGGTGCGCTGGCAAGAATCCAAGACATGCGTTTAAGGCTAGCGCCTACGACGGGTTTACTTCTTAACTAAAGCGACCGCGGCATGGAGTGCGGCGC
>CAILBF010000187.1 GCA_903832395.1 uncultured Actinomycetes bacterium
AAAATCAGATTCACTTATTTCAATCTTTAATTCATCGGCTAAATCTTGAATGTGAAGCGTCGCATTAGCCCGAGCTTTATCGGCAGATAGCCACGTGAAATGGTCTTCGCCATCGTCGAACTCATCCTCAATTTCACCAACAATTTCCTCAATAATGTCTTCAATAGTAATAATTCCAGCGGTGCCGCCATACTCATCAACCACTACAGCCAAGTGAATTTGATCGCGCTGCATCTCTTTAAGCAACTCATCGGCCATTTTAATCTCAGGAACAAAGTTGGCAGGGCGCATATGCTGTTCGATATTTTCACTCTGCTCGGCCTCGTGGTGGTCCAAAGCTCGCCTGGCCAAATCTTTTACATAAACAATTCCAATGATGTTGTCCGGACCAGTACCAATTACTGGAATTCTGGAAAAACCCGAGCGCAGCGCAAGGGAAAGACCCTGGCGCAGCGTCTTATCTTTTTCAATCCACACCATTTCAGTGCGTGGAACCATTAATTCTCGTACCAAAGTATCGCCAAGTTCAAAGACTGAGTGAATCATTTCATGCTCATCGGATTCAACGAGGCCGCGTTCATGTGCTTGGTCTACTAAATCTCGAAGTTCGGCCTCAGATGTAAATGGACCCGAGCGAAAACCTTTACCCGGTGTAATCGCATTTCCAACGGTAATAAGTAGTTTTGTGACTGGACCTAATAAGAAGGCAAGACCGTAGGCGACGATGATTCCGTAGCGGGCATACTTATGGGGCTGTTGTTTGCCCAAAGTACGTGGGCCGACGCCAACGACAACGTAAGAGAGCACCACCATGATTGCAACTGTTAGCGCCATCGCTGGGGCGGAAGAGTAATTGCGCAACAAAATTGATGCAAGCAACACCGTTGCCGTGAATTCACATAACTTGCGTACTAACAAGATGACGTTTAAGTAACGCGCAGGTTGAGCGCTATATTTTCGAAGGAGAACTCCCCCGCGCTTACCCTCAAGCTCTTCAACGACTATGCGCGAAATTGAAGTCAGGGCCGACTCGCTCGCAGCAAGAAATCCGGCAAAGGCCAACAGCAGGATGATGCTAATTATTGCGATCGGACTCATGCGCTTTTCTTCCAGTCATCTACAATTTTCTCTTGCAAAGCAAACATCTCGCGTTCCTCTTCGGGTTCGGCGTGGTCATAGCCCATGATGTGCAGCAAACCATGTGTGGCCAAAATGTAAACCTCATGCTCAAATGAGTGACCAGCTTCTTTCGCTTGTTCGGCGGCAAAACGTGGACTAATCATGATGTCCCCAAGCGTGACAACATCCCCCTCGTTTTCTGGCATATCCATTGGGAAAGAGAGCACATCGGTACTGCCAGGCTCATCCATCCATTTGATGTGTAGCTCCGTCATGTACTCATCATCGATAAAACCAACGTTTAAATCACAATCGACATTGAGTTTTAGTTGACCCATGGCGTAAGTAAGGAGAGAAGTTATTTCATCGCTTGGAACTAACTGCCCTGAAGTGTTTGTTACTTCTATGCTCATCTATTGCCGAATCGGGCGCAACGATTGGCGTTGCTCATCAAAATTATCATAAGCCTTGACGATATCGCCGATTAAGCGGTGTCGGACAACGTCTTCGGCAGTTAATTCAAGAAATGCGATGTCATCGATATCACCCAAGATATCGCGAACAACACGCAGGCCTGAATGTTGTCCATTAGGTAGATCGATCTGGGTTACATCGCCAGTAATAACCATCTTTGAGCCAAAGCCAAGGCGAGTGAGGAACATCTTCATCTGCTCAGGCGTGGTGTTCTGAGCCTCATCCAAGATGATAAAAGCATCATTTAATGAGCGCCCACGCATATAAGCCAGCGGAGCTACCTCAATGACTCCAGATTGCATCAAGCGCGGTACTGATTCAATGTCGATCATGTCGTGTAGCGCGTCAAACAACGGACGTAAATAAGGATCGATTTTTTCACTTAACGTACCAGGTAGAAAACCTAGGTGCTCTCCAGCTTCAACTGCGGGACGCGTCAAAATTATTCGGTTAACGGTTTTATTCTGCAGTGCTGCGATTGCCATTGCCATAGCTAAATAAGTCTTGCCGGTACCAGCTGGGCCAATACCAAAAGTTATTGTGTGATCTTCAATCGCATCGACATAGCGCTTTTGATTGGCAGTCTTTGGGCGAATAGTGCGGCCACGATTGCTCAAAATATTAAGGGATAAAACTTCGGCTGGATGATCAATTGGTTTGTTCTCAAGCATGGCAATCGAACGATTGACCGCATCAACGGTTAAATTATTGCCAGAGCGAATCACAACCATTAATTCAGCAAAGAGATTCTCGAGCATCGCACAATCAATATGCGGGCCTCGCAAAGTGATTTCATTTCCTCGGACAGTGATATTTACAGAGGGGAATGCAGCTTCGACGGCACGTAAGTTGTCATCATGTGGACCGATGAGTGCGACCATGGGAATGGCGATTGGTACCGTGATCAGTGTGCGCTCCATGTAAGGATAAATCTACCTTTAACCGGGCGGCCATGCCAGCGAACGGCCGCCAATAAGGTGAAGATGGGCGTGAAAAACGCTCTGACCAGCTTCGGCGCCGGTGTTAAAAACGCTTCGGTAACCCACCAAACCTCGCTCACTGGCGATATCTGATGCGGCAGTAAAGAGATCGGCAGTAATCGTTGGAGAAAGACGCGCTAAAGCGGCGGCATTTTCAACGTGAATGGTTGGAACAATCAAAACATGGGTAGGTGCTTGAGGGGATATGTCATTAAAAGCAACGACGTTTTCATTTCTAAAGGCGATCTCGGCGGGAATATCTCCATTAATTATTTTGCAGAACAGGCAGTTCATGTCTAGGGCCACGCAATTACCATACCTTTAGTAGAGCCGAAACGGCTGCGACCGCAGCGATTCCCGCATGTGCTGAGCGCAAAATTGGTCGACCCATCAAAGCAACTTTTGCGCCAGCATCTCTAAAAGCATCGATCTCAGTCGATGTTAATCCGCCTTCTGGGCCGATAATTATCAATAGGTGGGCAACATTGTGCGATGACACGCAATCACTAAGTTTTGCTTCAGCGCTCTCATGAAATGCAATTGCCAAATCACTTAAAGCAATCGCTTCACAAATTTGCTCGGTCGTTGCGATATCGGTTACTTCAGGAATGCGCAATCGCCGGGACTGCTTGCTTGCCTCACGTGCAGTAATTGAAAATTTATCTGAGGCCTTACCAATACTTCGCGATGCGGCCCAAGGAACAATTCGATCAACTCCGGCCTCGGTTAATAGCTCAATCGCCTCTTTTGCGCGATCTCCCTTTGGAAGTGCTTGCACAACGGTAATAGTTGTTGGCAATGCCTCTTGAAAACCGGTTGCCATAACTTCGACTTCCATCGACTTTTTCTTTATGGCAAATGCTTTGACTTAGCTCCAGGCTCCAGTGCCATCTGCGAGCATGAAAATCTCGCCAGCAGCCATTCGCAAAACGCGGATAGCGTGATTGGCATCCTCGTTATCGAATTCGTAAATCTGCCCAATTTGAGTCGGCAGATCTTCAACGAAAAATAGCGTCAACATTATTTAGTAAACGCACCTTTGATCTTAGAAAAAATCCCGCCGTCATGGCCTTTAACATGGGCATCTCCAGCCTTTTCACCGCGCAGCTCAGCGAATTTCTTCAGTAAATCTTCCTCTTCGCGGCTTAACTTTGAAGGTGTTATAACTTCAAGATGAACAATTAAATCTCCTCGGCCACCTTGGCGAAGTCGGTTCATTCCCTTGTGCTTAATAACTATTGGTGAACCACTTTGTGCGCCGGCTTTGATATGAACTTCAACTGGGCCATCTAAAGATTCAATACTGACCGTTGAACCAAGGGCTGCAGCACTCATCGAAACAGCTAAGGACATATGTAAAGTATCTCGATCGCGAATGAGGTAATCATGTTCGGCTTCAACAATTTCAACGTAGAGATCTCCTGCTGGTCCACCACCATGACCGACTTCACCGCGACCTGATAGTTGAATGCGATTT
>CAILBF010000188.1 GCA_903832395.1 uncultured Actinomycetes bacterium
GATGTAGTTTCAACTTTCAGACATTTCGCAAATCTCGGTGCCACAGAGCATGCTCGCAGTGTTGATGTAGGAATAGATCACGTTACGAGTCGCATTGTTCGTGAACCTTTAGGCGTTGCTTCTCTTATTGGCCCTTGGAACTACCCACTACTGCAAATTGCATGGAAAGTTGCACCTGCGCTAGTTGCCGGGTGTTCTTTTATCGTCAAGCCAAGTGAACTAACCCCACAGAGTGCAATCGCCCTTATGCACATTATCGATGAGGCTGGAACGCCAAAAGGTGTCGCTAATTTAATTCTCGGTCCAGGTTCAGTTGTAGGCACCTCACTGATCAATGATGCACGAGTCGATCTAGTTTCATTTACTGGCGGGTTAACAACCGGACAGACGATTATGAAAGCCGCTGCTACAACAATTAAAAAGTTGGCCCTTGAACTTGGTGGCAAGAATCCACATATTATCTTTGCCGATGCCGATTTAGATTCTGCGATTGATAACGCCGTCACTGCAGCATTCCTACACTCGGGCCAAGTATGTTCGGCAGGAACACGTTTGATCCTTGAGCGCTCAATTCACGATCGCGTAGTTAAGGAAATTGTCCGACGCGCAGGTCAGATTCGCCTCGGTGGCCCTGACGATCTGCGTGCCGAAACTGGCCCACTTATCAGCCAGGCCCATCTAAAAAGCGTCACTACCTACGTTGAAAAAGGCATTGCCGAAGGTGCCACGCTATTGGTCGGTGGCACACGCAGCCTCGCACCTGGGCTAGAGGATGGTTGGTATTTCTTGCCAACGGTTCTAGATAACTGCACAACTAATATGACCTGCGTTCAAGATGAATCTTTTGGTCCTGTCGTAACGGTTGAAGTTTTCGATACTGAGGCAGAAGCCATCGCCATAGGAAATGACACGGTCTTTGGTTTATCTGGCGGGGTATGGAGTAGCGATGCGGCCAAAGCTGCGCGAGTTGCTAGCGCTCTTCGCCACGGCACAATCTGGGTCAATGACTTTGGACCCTATCGCCCTGCGGCAGAGTGGGGCGGATACAAGCAATCGGGGATTGGCCGAGAATTAGGCGAGCATGGCTTGGGTGAGTACCTTGAAATCAAACACATTTGGACCAACAATTCACCTAGTCGATCTGGGTGGTTCTCGGATTAATGAGTGAAGGGGCTACTAGGTGAGTATTGAAGAGCCAATGATCTCGGTTCAAAACCTTTGGAAAGTCTTCGGTACTAATCCCGAAAAAGTAATTGGCAGCCCGCTTGCAGATTTATCTCGCTCAGAGCTACGCGCACAAACTGGAAACACAGTTGCGGTACGCGATGTTTCATTCGACGTTGCCCCCGGTGAAGTTTTCGTAGTCATGGGTCTATCGGGATCTGGAAAATCAACGCTCGTTCGCTGCATGACGCGCTTGATCGAACCGACATCGGGGTCGGTCACATTCGAAGGTGAAGATATTTTAAAAGTAGATAATGCGCGTTTACGCGAACTTCGCAAAACCCGTTTTTCAATGGTCTTTCAACACTTTGGTTTGCTTCCACATCGTAAAGTCATCGACAATATTGCATACTCGCTTGAAATTAACGGCGTCAAGAAGGCCGAACGCCACACACGTGCGATGGAAGTAGTGGATTTAGTTGGTTTGCAAGGTTATGCCAATGCTTACCCGGAACAGTTATCCGGGGGAATGCAACAGCGCGTTGGTTTGGCACGAGCACTCGCAGTCGATCCTCAAGTTCTCTTTTTAGATGAGCCATTTTCCGCGCTCGACCCACTCATTCGAAGAGATATGCAGCAAGAGGTAATTCGATTGCATCACGAGCTTGGTAAAACCATGGTCTTTATTACGCACGATTTAGCTGAAGCGGTAAAAGTTGGCGATCGCATCGCAATCATGCGCGACGGCGCAATCGTGCAAATTGGCACGCCTGAGGAGCTAGTGGCAACTCCGGCTGATGACTATGTTGCAAACTTTGTCAGAGATTTCCCGAAGTCACATGTTCTGACTTTACGTTGGGTTGCTAGAGCGCCTAAATCAGGCGAGGACTTAACAGGACCAATCTTGTTACCGGGCGTCACGGTTCGCGATGCCGCACGTCAAATCTTAGAAGCTGGTCGACCAGTTCGTGTCATCGATGCTGGTCAATTACTCGGAGTAGTCACTGCCGATGATATTTTGAGTGTAATTTCAGGTGGCGAGATCTAAATGTCAACATCACTGATGGAAAAATCGGCCAAAACCCAGAAGCCGCTTATTGCAAAACCACCACGCACTAATCGACACTTAGCAATTTTAACGTTTGGCTTTCTATTTTTTGGCATTCTTTTTCGCGGAATTGCGACACTTCCGTTAGATCGATCGAGCCTTACATCATTTCAAAATTGGCTTAACAGTGTCAGTATTTGGATTGGAGACAATCGAACCTCTAATCCTATTTTTACGAATTTTATTAACGGTATTCGCAGTTCAATCGACTCATTTGTAACCGGAATTCAAAACCTCATTAGCCAATCAACGGGCGATAACGCCTCCCCGCTGATCGGTTGGTTTGGAATAGTTGTTCTACTGAGTTTTATTGCGTTCATGATGGCTAATTGGAGGATTGCGCTGCTAGTTGTCCTTGGATTGACCGCATTAGGTTTACTTGGTTTCTGGCAAGAATCCATGGATACATTGGCACTGACAATTGCTGCAGTCGTACTAGCTTTGATTATTGGAATTCCATTAGGAGTATGTGCAGGGCTTTACCCCAAATTTGAGCGAACCATAACTCCAATCCTGGATTTCGCTCAGGTCATGCCAACTTTTGTTTATTTAACTCCAGTCACTTTGTTTTTCCTCATTGGACCAGCATCAGCAACGATAGTCACCTTGATTTATGCGATTCCGCCGGCACTTCGAATTACGGCAGTAGCGCTAAAAGAAGTACCGTGGGCAAGCGTTGAGGCCGCTATTTCAATGGGCTCTACCCCCTTTCAAGCTCTACGCAAAGTTCAACTACCTCAAGCCAAACGGACAATAGTTGTAGGTATCAATCAAACAATCATGGCAGCGCTTTCCATGGTAACAATTGCCGCCCTAATTGATGCCCCGGGTCTAGGTAAAGTAGTTATTAGAGCATTGGAATCACTAGATATCGGAAAGTCTTTTCAAGCCGGCTTAGGCATCGTTATTTTGGCAGTCATTCTCGATAGAACCACAACTGCTGCAGCAGCTAAAGTCGAGAAAGAAGCCTCGGACCACTCAAATCATGTCCGTCACCGAATAATTTTGTCAATTGGCGCGGGCGTTACCGTCGCCTCGGTCTATATTTCGCATGCATTTAATTGGGCTGGTAATTTTCCCGGCACAGGATTCTTAGGAACAAATATTGCTAAGTATTCAGATCTCATGACGCAGTGGGTTCAATTACATGCGGTGAATGTTACAAATTCGATTACAGATTTTGTGTCGTATGGACTTATAAATCCCATCGAAGCATTATTAACGCAGAGTCCTTGGTTTATAACTGGAATTGCGTTTGTTCTGCTTGCAACGATTTTTGGGGGTAAACGGTTAGCGGCAGTAGCTGTATTTTGTGTTTTAGGAATTGTCGGTACAGGTCTCTGGTCAGATACGATGACAACGTTAGCTTCAACTTTGGTAGCTGCAATAGTGACCGTTGCGATTGGCGTTATTTTCGGAGTTTGGATTGGCCGAAGTAAGCGAGCCGATCGATGGATGCGCCCAATTTTAGATGCTGGCCAAGTTTTACCTGCATTTGTTTACTTGGTTCCCTTCCTTGGGCTATTTGGTGCCACGCGATTTACCGCAATCTTGGCGGCCATTGTTTATGCCGCGCCTGCTTCAATCAAACTAATGGCCGATGGCATCGCTGGAATTCCAGCTTCAATAACAGAGGCTGGAATCGCCGCTGGCTCAAATAAGTGGCAGATGATTATGAAGGTGCAATTACCAAGTGCTCGGCGAAATCTCACCCTTGCTACTAATCAGGGTTTGATTTATGTTTTGGCAATGATTGTGGTCGGCGGACTTGTTGGAGCCGGTGGCCTTGGCTACTTAGTGGTGGCTGGCTTCTCCCAAAGTTCTTTAACTGGAAAGGGCTTAGCTGCAGGCCTCGCGATAGTGCTATTAGGAATTTTATTAGACAGAATCACTCAGGCGGCCGCAATAAAGAGTACGCTCGAACGGAAGAAATGAGTTCCAACAGCTACAGGGCTGTCGGTAAAAGCGACCTCGGTCGTGTGATCAGGAGGAAGTAATATGGTGAAAGCCAGTCGTATACGGAGAGGTTCTGCATTTGTACTTCTAGCAAGTGCACTTTCATTATCGCTCTCTGCCGGTGCTCCAGCACAGGCAGCTGCAGCGAAATGCGGAACAGTTAATTTGGCGGATAACGCTTGGGTTGGCTATGAGGCTAATCTTGCAGTTATTTCATACGTCTTAAAGACTAATCTTGGTTGCAAGGTTGTCGTAAAGAATTTAACTGAACAAGTTTCTTGGCAAGGATTTCCAACAGGCGAGATTGATGCAGTACTTGAAAACTGGGGCCACGATGATTTGGCCGCAAAGTACATCACTAAAGATAAAACCGCTGTTGATCTAGGTCCTACTGGAAACAAGGGAATTATTGGTTGGTATGTGGCTCCTTGGATGGCTAAAAAGTATCCAGATATTCTGAACTACAAAAACCTCAATAAGTATGCGAGCTTGTTCAAGACTTCCGAGTCGGGAGCAAAGGGGGCATTCCTTGATGGAGATCCTTCATACGTGACTAACGATGAAGCTCTAATGAAGAACCTTAAATTAAACTTCAAGGTTATTTACTCTGGGAGTGAAGCAGCTCTTATCACTTCATTCCGCAACGCTGAAGCTCAGAAGAAGCCAATGATTGGCTACTTCTACGAGCCTCACTGGTTCCTAGCTCAAGTAGCTCTTAAGCATGTAGCACTTCCAGCCTGGACAAAGGGTTGCGATGCTAATGCCAAGACTGTTGCTTGCGATTACCCACCATATATTCTTAATAAGATCGCAAGCACAAAGTTCATGAATTCAGGATCTCCTGCAGCTGCAGTGATCAAGAATTTCTCTTGGACAAATGCAGATCAGAACTCAGTGGCAAAATCATTATCGGTTGACAAGTTGAGCGATGATGCAGCAGCTAAAATCTGGGTTACAGCTAACCAAGCTACAGTCAATAAGTGGCTCGGTAAGTAAACAATTAAATAGTTAGTTCTCTCCTGAACTGACCGATGTGAGGGGCGCGTTAGCTCATTGTTAACACTGAGCTAACGCGTCTTTCTATTAATGAAGGAATTAATGAGAAATATTTCTGGCGAGTATGATTACATCATTGTGGGCGGTGGATCCGCTGGTAGCGCACTCGCTAACCGATTAAGCGAGAATCCCAGCCATAAAGTATTGGTTCTAGAGGCCGGCCGACGCGATTACAAATGGGACGTCTTCATCCATATGCCTGCAGCTTTGGCTTTTCCAATTGGCAATAAGCACTATGACTGGATGTATGAATCCGAGCCCGAGCCATACATGAACAATCGCCGCATCTATCATGCGCGTGGCAAAGTATTAGGTGGCTCATCCTCAATCAATGGTCAGATTTGGCAGCGCGGTAATCCGATGGATTATGAACGCTGGTCAAAAGATGCTGGCATGAGTAACTGGGATTATGCCCACTGCCTTCCATACTTTAAAAAAATGGAGAACTGTTTAGCTGATCAGAGCAATATCTTTCGGGGTAACAGTGGCCCACTTAAATTAGAGCGTGGCCCCGTCAAAGGTCCACTTTTCGCTGCTTTCTTTAAAGCAACTGAGCAAGCGGGTTATCCGCGGACCGATGACGTTAACGGTTATCGACAAGAGGGCTTCGCCGCCTTTGATCGAAATGTTTTCCGTGGTCGTCGCTTAAGTGCTGCACGTGCATATTTATATCCAGTAATGAAGCGGCCTAACTTAACCATTAAGACGCGTGCACAAGTGACTAAAGTTCTATTTAATGGCACAACAGCGACCGGCGTCGAAGTTATGATTAAAGGAAAGAAGCAGATTATTGCGTCGCGGGAAGTTATTTTGTGCGGGGGAGCGATTAATACTCCACAGATTTTGCAACTATCTGGCATTGGAAATGAGAAGGATTTAACCCCTCTTGGCATAAAGATGGTTCATAACTTGCCAGGCGTTGGTGCTAACTTACAAGATCACCTTGAAGTTTACGTTCAATATAAATGTAAGTTGCCAGTCACTCAACAACCGATAACACAGTTCTGGCGCCGACCATTTATTGGCGCGGCGTGGTTGTTCTTTCGTAAAGGACCCGGGGCAACTAATCAATTTGAGGCTGGTGGTTTTACCAGAAGCAACAAAGATGTCTCCTATCCAAACTTAATGTTCCACTTTCTCCCGCTCGCGATTCGCTATGACGGAACTGGTGATACTCGCGGCCATGGCTATCAAGTACACGTAGGTCCGATGTACTCAGACTCACGGGGTTGGTTAAAGATTAAAAGCGCCGATCCACTTGAAAAACCTGCGATGCAGTTTAATTATTTATCGACCGATCAAGATCGTCGTGAGTGGATTGAGGCAGTAAAGGTAGCTCGGACAATCTTGACGCAACCAGCAATGAATGATTACAACGCTGGTGAATCCTCTCCTGGCCCATCAGTATCCACCGATACCGAGATTTTGGATTGGGTCCGTAAAGATGCTGAAACGGCATTGCATCCATCATGTACGGCCAAAATGGGCACTGATGCGATGTCAGTAGTAGATCCGACCACGATGAAAGTTCATGGCGTAGAAGGGCTGCGCATATGCGATGCATCAGTATTTCCATACGTCACAAATGGCAATATCTATGCACCAGTGATGATGGTCGCAGAGAAAGCAGCGGATTTAATATTAGGAAAGACTCCTTTGCCACCTGAGAACTTAGAGTTCTATCGCCATGCCAAGTGATGAGATAGCCCCATCGGCAATTGCCAAAGTAAAGGTGCAGAAAACCGATTCAGATAGTCCAACTTCTGACTCCGTTGTAGTAGAAGAGCCGCTTGAGATTCGAATTAAGCGCGGTGATACCGAAGAGCAGTTAGGAATCACAATGCGCACACCTGGGGCGGATTTAGAGCTGGCCGCAGGCTTTCTCTGGGGTGAAGGTTTCTTAAAGAGTGCCGATGAGTTAATAAGTGTCAAAGTCTGTGGCGATAAAACCCTTTCCCCACGCCAGCGCGCAAATGTTGTGATTGCTGAAGTATCAGAGAACTCTGCTGAATCGGTACGGATATTAGAGCGCCGATTTACGATTACTTCAGCTTGTGGAGTCTGCGGATCTACAAACATAAGCGATTTACATAAACGCGGTGTTGAAACCGTAACGCCAACAACTCATACTCATCAAGAACTTGCACGTATGGTTTCACTTCTAGATGGACGACAAAGGATCTTTGAAAAAACGGGAGGTCTGCATGCGGCGCTCTTAGTTAATCCAGCCGGGGAGCCACAATGGGTGCGCGAGGATGTTGGCCGGCATAACGCTGTTGATAAAGTAATTGGGGCTGCATTAATGGCGGGAACAATTCCACTGCGTGATTGGACGTTGGTTGTCTCTGGACGTATAGGTTATGAATTGGTGCAAAAATCTATCTGCGCTGGCATTTCAGCCATCGTTGGTGTCAGTGCACCAACATCATTGGCCGTTGATTTAGCGGCAGAGTTCGGCTTAACGCTTCTCGCTTTTGCCCGTAACGGCATCGCCAAGGTGTACCTGCCCAGCATAGAATCAGCCAAATGAGCCACGAGAAAACGCCACGGGTAGTCACCGGAGAAAACATTGGCCAAGTAGATGCAACAAAAGTTCCGCGATTTGCTGGCATAACTACTTTTGCATTACTTCCGCAAATCCATGAAGTGAGTAAGGCCGATGTAGCAATTGTTGGTGTGCCTTTTGATGCCGGAGTTAGTTATCGCTCAGGCGCACGTTTTGGCCCGAGCCATGTCAGAGAGGCCTCCCGCCTGCTTCGACCATTTAACCCAGCAACGCAGACTTCGCCCTTTGGTATTCAACAAGTTGTTGATGCCGGTGATTTTCCTGCAAATCCTTTTGACATCGAAGATGCGATTAACAGTATTCACCGCAGTTATGATGAATTAAGTGAGCGTGTCGATAATATTGTTACCATCGGGGGAGATCACACAATAACGTTGCCAATATTGAGATCTCTATTTGCTAAACACGGACCAATCAGCGTCGTTCACTTTGATGCACATCTGGATACGTGGGACTCCTACTTCGGCGCAGATTATACGCACGGCACTACATTTCGCCGCGCGTCAGAGGAAGGTCTGTTAGATCCAGAGGGTTGCATGCATATCGGCATCCGTGGCTCTTTATATGGGGCTAAAGATTTGACTGATGATAAAGCTATTGGTTTTCAAGTATTTTCATCCATTGAATTTCAAGACTTAGGCGTTGTCGAAGCCATTAAGAAAATGAAGGCTCGAGTAGATAAGCGCCCGGTTTATATAAGTGTTGACATCGATGTTTTAGATCCAGCACACGCGCCTGGGACTGGTACTCCCGAGGCAGGCGGCTTAACTAGCCGCGAATTGCTCTCTGTCATTCGAGCAACTGCAGGCATGAATATTATCGGCGCAGATATTGTCGAAGTTGCGCCGGCTTATGACTTTGCCCAGATTACGGGCGTTGCTGCATCGCATGTCATGTTCGAATTAATCTCTGCCATCGCCCCGAAAAACCGTTGAAAAACTTAGGATTGATCACGGTTACTCGGGCTTATGCAAAGGCTTCGCACTTTGGTCCCACACTTTTAATTACGCTGATCTCTTTTGTGTTGTCATTGCGCTTGTGGTGGGAGGGTCCGGCCTATGTCATCGCCCTCACAGTATTTCTAGGCCAGTTAATCATTGGCTGGAGCAATGATATTTATGATTACAACGATGATGTAAAACATAACCGAACTAACAAGCCCTTAGTTGCAGGCACGCTTTCGGTCAAAGCGCTTCGCAGAGCTACCTTTATTCTTCTGCCTATCGCCGTTATCGCAAACCTAGTTGGCCCACTCGGCCTCAAGGGCGGAAGCGTGTATCTACTCGGCGTAGGTTGCGGGATTGCATATAACTTTTACTTTAAATTCTCACCGCTTTCACCGCTGCCCTATGCAGTTGCATGTGCGGCGCTGCCGGCATCTATTTTCTATGCAGTTGATCGCACACCACCAGTTTGGGTTTTGGCCGTTGGCGCGATTCTGGGCGTTGCTTTTCACTTCGCGAATGTCATCAAAGATTTGACTCAGGACAGAGAGAGCGAAATAGGAGGTCTACCACAACGATTAGGCAAGATAGCCTCCTCAGTAATCGCCCTCGCCCTACTGATTTGCGCCGCGCTCATTTTTAGCAATAGCCCAGTCTCTCAAGATTTGGCATCGAGTGAATCCACGCAAGCTTCGACCTTTATTGTCGGCGGCGATAGAGCTACTTTTGTTACTCTGCCAACGGGATATTCAAAAGGGGTACCAGCGCCGTTATTGATTGATTTACATGGCTATATGAGTAACAGTCTTACTCATGAGAAATTTGCGAAGATGGATATTGCTGCACAAAAGCGTGGAGTTATCTATGCCGCACCCGATGGTCTTAAGGATTCGCAAGGGTTTCAATTTTGGAATGCATCTAACGCGTGTTGTAATTTCAATAGCAATCCCGTTAATGATGCCGCATTCATTCAATCATTAATCGACGAAATTTCTAGCAAAGCATCGGTAGATCCACGACGCATCTATGTTTTCGGCCACTCCAACGGTCACTTCATGACCTATAAATTTGCGTGTTCGCATCCAGAGACGGTTGCTGCAATTGCGGGTCTTGCAGGTGCAATGGATAGTGAGCCAGCTTCTTGTGGGGCTAGAACACCCGTAAGTGTTTTACACATTCATGGAACGGCCGATGCAACTATTAACTATTCCGGTGGTTCCATTTTTGGAAATGTTTATACAGGTGCCGAGGAGAGTGCCAAGCGGTGGGCGGAAATAGATAAGTGTTCACTAACGCCAAAAGTTGGCCCGGCCTTTGATTTAGTAACGAGCATCCAAGGTCTCGAAACAACCCCCACGGTGTACTCCTGCCCTGGAGTCGGCGTTGAACTCTGGAGTATTAAAGATGGCCCTCATGGCCCGATTCTAGATTCGAACTTTGCGCTCAAAGTAATGGATTGGTTATTAGCCCACCCTAAGCGGTAACAGTGAGTTCAATATCGAAAACATCTGTGCCATGGGTTATGTGCACAGTGGTTATTCCTATCGTGAGTGTTTTCAGTGCCGGGTTGGTTGTATACGTACCTTGATTGCCACCAGGAATGAAAGTAGCGACAGTGGCATCTACTACCTGTGCGCTCCAATTCTCTGGATCTGTCACTGTAAAGACAACGCTGTTACCTAACTTCACCGATACTTGAGGCGTTGTTGTTGGATCAATCATGACGGGAGGAAGCATCTGCGCAGGTTTGCCACTTGCCGTTACCGTCTTTAAAGATTTAGCAACGAGTAATAGTTGTGCGTAGGTGACACCGCCGATAGCTTGCACTTGGATTTCGGTACGTTTTAAATTCTTACCCGCCTTATTAGTAAAGATTAAGTAGCCACCTACACGAGCAATGTCGGCTGTGGAGCATTTCTTTGCCGCCGCTGGTTTGGTTGGATCGCAGTACACATAAAGCTTTGCATTGACTCCATTGATGACAACATTCTTAAGTTGCTTAGATAGGCCTGGATTAGAACACTTAACGCCAGCCATAGTTTCCATGATTTCAAAGTATCGTTTAGTGCCACCGTACTTTGCATACACCCACGATTCTTTACCAGGTTGGCATGGAATCAATTGAAAATCTGAAACTCCTAAGCCAAGCGTATTTGCGGGCTTATAGACGGTGTATGTCAGTCCCGTTTGAGCATCTGAGAATTTATCTCCCGAACCCATTGCAAACGCCGTACTTGGTGCAAGAAATAGGGCGCAGAGAATAATTGCAAGGGTTTTCTTCATGCTCAAATGATAACCAGTGCAGCGAAATCGGTAGACTTTAAGACATCATGGGCGAGAAAATTGGCATAAGAAAAAGGGTTGTAGCCCTCTTTACTGAGCGCCAAGCCTGGGTGCGACAAATTGCCATTGCCGGATTAGCGGGGGCCACCGCATGGGAAATGGGTGATTTACTCATTAAAAAAGGCGGTGTGGTCGCAGCCATTGTCTGTACGTTGAGTATCCGTATTTCTCTGCATAAATCACTGCGTGAAGGCTTTGGCCAAATCGTTGGAACGGCAATCGGGGCATCTGTAGCCCTTGCTGCAGTAAATGTATTTAACTTTGGTTTTATTTCAGTAGGGGTCACGATCGTAATGTGCGCGGTAGTTGCACGAGCGCTGCATTTGGGTGAAGTGGCATCCGTTAACGTCCCCGTGACCGCATTAATTGTTATCGGTCCAGGTTTATCTGAAAGCACGGCAATTCATCGCCTCGGTTCGACTTTAATCGGCGCTGCAATTGCAATTTTCTTTTCATATTTTTCCCACGCTAAAACACCTGTAGGTCGCTCAATTGAACAAATTGCGGCAGTCAGCACGAAAGCTGCTGACTTATTGGCGATGATGTCTGAGGGTGTGGCAAGTGGATATACGCAAAAAGATGCTGGTAACTGGCTAGCTAAGGCGCGGTTATTAATCGAAGAGATTCCGGCAATTCGTGCACAATCAGTTGAAGCGCGCGGACATGCGCGATGGTTTCCAACGGCTAAAGCAGATGAGGCCGAAGAGGTTTATATACAAGGAATTGCACTTGAACACACGGTTGTACAGATCAGAACGATTGCACGTACTTTATTTGATTCTGCTGTTAGCGGCGGTATCGCCGACTCAACACAAAAAGCCATAGCTGTTGCCCTATCGGCTGCAAGTTATGCAATCTCATCAAAGTTCGAAGAGTCTGGACCCAGCGCCGATGATTCACATCAAAGTGCAACTACCGATGCGCGCGAGGCAAGTGCAGCCCTTGCCGAATCTTTAATTGGAGATTCCAAAGATGCCGACCAAGAACAGATTGTGCGCGGTTTATCTATGGTTGCCAATATCGATCGCATCGCTGATTCACTCGATCAAAACTCACCCGCACTTCGTGACGTAGTAACCCCCGATGAACCGGCCGCCGCCAAAGTCTTGCGAATCTCAGCACGGGGTCAGTTAAGGCGTTTCGGCGCAGCAATTTCTAAGCGGGTTCGCAGAATATTTAGAAAGTAAGCTCTGCTTCAAGGGCTAACTCTCAACGCAGACAAAACGTGTGCTAAGAGATAGCCAAAAACTACTGACCGCCAGCCTCGGCAGTGGCAAGATGAGGGCTATGAGCAAACCTACTCTCGCCGTTAAATCCGTAATTATTAGATTTGCCGGCGACAGTGGCGATGGAATGCAGTTAACTGGCGATCGCTTCACAATGGATACTGCCAGTTTAGGAAATGACATTTCTACTCTGCCAAACTTTCCCGCAGAAATTCGCGCACCTCAAGGTACGTTACCCGGAGTCTCATCCTTCCAACTTCACTTTGCCGATCACCACGTTCGAACTGCTGGAGATGCTCCCGATGTTTTAGTTGCCATGAATCCAGCAGCGCTAAAAGCAAATATTAAAGATATTCCACGTGGGGCCACCATCATCGTCGATAAAGATGAGTTCACTACGCGTAATTTAACTAAAGTTGGTTATGAAACTAATCCTCTCGATGATGGAACTTTGAGTAGTTATAAAATCCATCCAGTTGCCCTGACTTCAATGACTGTTGCAGCTTTGGCGCATCTACCCCTCTCTCGCAAAGAGGCAGAGCGCGCTAAGAATATGTTTGCTCTTGGCCTTTTATCATGGATGTATCACCGTCCAACTGCAGCAACAGAGGCATTTCTAAAAGCTAAGTTTGGTAAGTCACCCGATATTTTGGAGGCAAATTTAGTTGCCTACCGCACTGGATGGAACTACGGCGAGACGAGTGAGGATTTTGCTACCTCATATGAGGTCGCTCCAGCTCATATGCCACCAGGCGTTTATAGAAATATCGGTGGAAATATCGCACTTGCCTACGGTCTTATTGCCGCAGCAAAGAAGAGCGGACTAAAGCTATTTTTAGGTTCGTATCCAATTACTCCAGCTTCGGATATTTTGCACGAGCTGTCAAAGCATAAAAAGTTTGGTGTAATAACTTTTCAAGCAGAAGAGGAGATTGCTGCAGTTGGCTCGGCCCTTGGCGCTTCCTACGGGGGAGCCCTCGGAGTAACAACGACATCAGGCCCAGGGATTGCGCTAAAGAGCGAGATGATTGGTCTTGGAGTAATGCTCGAGCTTCCATTAATTATTATCGACGTTCAGCGCGGTGGTCCATCAACGGGCCTCCCAACTAAAACCGAGCAGGCCGATTTACTACAAGTTATGTTTGGGCGAAATGGTGAGTCTCCAGCGGCCGTTATTGCCGCATCAACACCCAGTGATTGCTTCACGATGGCCATGGAGGCTGTGCGTATTGCAACTACATATCGGGTGCCAGTATTTTTATTATCCGATGGATACATTGCCAATGGTTCTGAGCCATGGTTGATTCCAGATGTAGCAAAACTTCCCGAGATTGACATTAATTTCGCGCAAACTCAGGATGATTTCTTGCCTTATTTACGCGATCCACAAACGCTCGCACGCCCTTGGGCAATACCTGGCACAAAGGGAATTGAGCATCGAATCGGTGGAATTGAAAAGCAGGATAAGACTGGTGAAATTAATTACGAACCAGCTAATCACGACTTTATGGTGCGTACGCGCCAAGCAAAGGTTGATGGCATTGAAGTTCCAGATTTAGAAGTTGATGATCCAAGTGGGGATGCAAAGGTTTTGTTCCTAGGTTGGGGATCTACCTATGGCCCAATTGCTTCGGCCGTTGAAACTCTGCGCAATAACGGTGAAAAGATTGCCCAAGCCCACCTTAAATACATCAATCCCTTCCCTAAGAATTTAGGGGCGATACTAGAAAAATACGAGAGCGTTATTACGCCCGAAATGAACTTAGGACAACTTGCGATGTTGCTGCGATCAAAGTATCTAAAGGACATTGTTGGTTACAACATGGTTCGCGGCCTACCTTTTACTACAGCTGAACTGGTTGAGGCTGCGATGGGAGTACTTCATAATGACTGATATCGCCTTAACTAAAAAGGACTTTACATCTGATCAAGAGGTGCGCTGGTGCCCTGGTTGTGGTGATTACTCCGTACTTTCAACGATGCAGTCCTTCCTGCCTGAACTTGGAATCGCGCGTGAAAATATTGTTTTCATCTCAGGAATTGGCTGCTCTTCGCGTTTTCCTTATTATTTAAATACTTTTGGAATGCATTCAATCCATGGTCGAGCTCCAGCAATCGCATCGGGCCTTGCAATTAGCCGACCCGACTTAACCGTCTTTGTTATCACTGGCGATGGAGATGCGTTGTCAATCGGTGGTAATCATTTGATTCATGCACTTCGCCGAAATGTTGAATTAAAAATTCTCCTCTTTAACAACCGCATCTATGGTTTAACTAAAGGTCAATACTCTCCAGCTAGCGAACAAGGTAAAATTACAAAGTCAACGCCGTACGGCTCACTTGATACGCCATTCAATCCAGTCTCACTTGCAATCGGGGCCGAAGCAACTTTCGTTGCACGCACAATTGATAGTGATCGTAAACATTTATCCGAGATATTACGCCAAGCCGCGGCCCATAAAGGCTCTGCGTTAATTGAGATCTATCAAAACTGCCCAATCTTTAATGACGGCGCATTTGATCAAGTCAAAGATAATGACACTAAGGAAGGCTCATTGCTTCAGATGGTTCATGGCCAGCCAATTAAATCTTCTACTTTCGGTGTAATCCGTGAGGGCGCAGCGCTCAAACTCGTAGATCTCTCAACCGTTGACGAGTCACAGCTAGTTATCCATGATGCACATGACCCGGATCCTTCATATGCCTTTGCGCTCTCGCGCTTGTCGGGCTCCGACCTTGAGCACACGCCAATCGGTATTTTCCGCAGCGTTGAACGCCCAGGTTATTCAGCTATGGTCAATGAGCAGTTAACTTCAATTATCGATATCCAAGGGGCCGGAGATTTAGAGAAGCTTCTTCACACTGGTGACACCTGGGTCGTAGATTAAAAACTCGCAGGAAAGCTTTTTTGAGAGGGCAAACCCCTCATTTCTATCACTTTCAACTCACAATCGATTCACGATAGTAGATTTAGCATTGCTCAAATAAATATTTCGCAGATTAATTGAATTCTTCTGCAACGATTAGCCGGTTCGGCGGCCAAGGAGAAAGGAAAATAAATGAATGCAGACAAAAAGCGAATCTTAGTCATTGACGATAACGCTGACATTCGTAATCTCATTCAATTTATCTTCGAAAAAGCCGGAATCGAAGTTTCGCAGGGCACTGATGGCGAAAATGGGTTAGCACAGTTGAAATCCGAGAAACCAGACCTAGTCCTTCTGGATTCAATGATGCCAGGCCTGTCGGGTTTAGATGTTCTTAAGACGATTCGCGAGGATCCAGATGTGAATCTAAGCCATGTACCGGTAGTAATGCTTACGGCAAACTCAGCGGCTGAAGATATGAATACAGCTTTCGAGTTAGGTGCCAGCTCGTACATTGTGAAACCTTTCAAGAACAATCAAATAGTTGCCGAGATTGATTCAATTCTTCAACTCAAAGTCTCTTGAAATGAGGAGTCAACCCATGAAAATTAAGCGTAAATCCATAATGATGGTTTTTGTCGTGCTATTTGCAATTGCACCGTTCACCCTCAACCCATCTAACGCATCGATTTTCATGGCCGCTTCACCATCCAATCCATACGGTGGTGCCGCGATCGATCCACTACCCGCTTCTGCAACAATCTTTTCCGTTACTAATGGAAAGAAGACGGTCAACTATTCTAAGAACTCGCTTCTTGCCATTAAATCAACGATCATCACAATCCAGGAACCCTTTGTTAAGAAAAAGCAGAGTTTTACGGTCATTCCACTTGATTATTTCCTAGCTAGAAGTGCAATTACCTCTTCAATGACCATCGACACGATTGCGCTCAATGACTATATATATACGAATAAGGCTGGAAATTTCAGCCAAGCCAAGGCCTATTTAGCATTTAAAAGGTTTGGAAAAGATATTCCGTACAACGAAGGCGGACCGATCAGAATTGTTTTTGATACCTCTAGCTCGTGGTTTAAATACTTAGATGCTTGGAACTGGTCGCTACGTACAATTAAGGTTAAGAAAACTGCCTAACTTTAGGAAGCAAAATCCAGAGTTAAAGGTTGGTTTTAGTCTCAATTCCTTTCAACTCGTTTTACTTTTTGCCATCATTTCCACCCTGGTATCTTTGACGGTCTTAACTGGCGATATATCTCGAGGCGCATCAAAGGATGTCAACCTCTTTTCCTCTGCCGAACTTGCTTCTACATCACTACTTTTTGCTCAAAGGGAATCACTGGCCTATACAACTAGGTTCGCTCAGTGGGTTGGTGGCGAGGTTGAAAGACGCGACGTGCAGATTGCACGAGCGCTATTGGCACAACGTCTAAATGTGGTTACCTCTTCGAATTTAACTGCCGGCGCACTATTTTCGCAGGACTATTTCAAGAACCTCGACGAGGCCGACAAGATACTTGCCGCGGCTCAACCGGGAATCCTGCCTCGGAGTGAAGCCAAAGCAATCGATATTCAATCTAAAGCATTTATAGATTCAATGCTTATAGAAACTCGCAAACTCGTCGTTGTATATCAAAATAATCTGGACTTAGTGTTGGCTAAAGCTGCAGTGGATCGACGCCACAAGGCAGAACAATCCCTCTTTGTCCTGCTTCTCTTCTTAGCTTTGGCGCTAATATTTTTTGCATCCCTTATATTTACTTTGGTTAAGCAGTATCGGGCAAATACCAAAGCCAATTTGGAGCAGCTACGCCAGATTACTGAAGCAAATATGCAGCTAACTCAGTCGCGAATGGTCGTAGATCAACTAGAAATTTTGGATGAGCGAAAGAATATTTTCATCACTACAGTGAATCACGAGCTACGGACCCCGTTGACATCAATTGTCGGATATATCGATATTTTACGCGAGAAAATGGAAGATACGGCCGATGATGATTTACTCAAAGTCATTGAGGTTCTTGAGCGAAATTCCGAGAGTCTACTAAATCTAGTGGAAGATATTCTCTCCTTAACCAATCTTGAATCTGGGGCAAGCGGTTTGCTTAAGTCAGAAAATGACGTCACAGAGATAATTAATGACGCAATGCTCTCCCTGAGTCCATTGGCAGAGGCCTCACATATAGCTATAACTCTGAGCGTTGAAGAGGGGATTCCGACGGCAATAGATGCAAATAGAAATCAGTTCTCGGAGATACTAACGAATCTTTTAAGTAATGCGATTAAGTTTAGTAACGATGGTGGTTCCGTGCATGTTCACGTTGATAAAGGAATCACGAACAAACCAACGAAAATGCTTCGAATATCCGTTAGTGATCAAGGAATCGGTATTCCTCAGTCAGAGTTGGAGAATGTATTCGCAAGTTTCTTTAGAGCTAGCAATGCTAGAAAGAGCGAGGTGACCGGCACCGGACTCGGTTTATCAATTGTGTCACGAATAGTTGAGGAACATCACGGAAGTATCACGGTCGAGTCGACTCTAAACGTTGGAACAACATTTAGAGTTGAAGTACCTATGTACCTTTCGGAGATTGATGAATATATTGACGCCCATAAAATAGATGTTTTAGTTCGCGCGATAGTCGCGATAGAAACATCGAAGGTTAGTGAGTTAGGTAGCGTCTGTCATGAGATGATTGGGGTCTTAGGGTTTTACAGTTTAGAAAGTATGGGGAGTGAGATTTCGAAGTTCTCTACATGGTTAAAGGCGAATGGAACAACGGTTGAGGACCAAATCCTCAACCGAAGAGACAAGTTGCTCGAAGTGTTAGGAAGTTGTTTGGCTCAATTACGAGATACAAGGGAGATATAAGTGAAAGACCTAGTTTTAGTAGTTGATGACAACGCAGATATTCGAGCGTTCGTGAGGTTGAGTCTTGAAACCCAGGATTTTCGCGTTATTGAAGCCATAAACGCAATCGAAGCCATGGTTAAGTTAGTAAACGATAAACCGAACCTCATTATTTTGGATATTGGGATAGGACAGCCCGATGGTCTTGAGGTCTGCCGAGAAATTAGAAAGCATTCCGAGGTGCCTATTATCATGCTGACAGTTCGTGATGATGAGATTGATGAAGCAATGTGTCTAGCAGCAGGCGCCAATGACTACATAACCAAGCCCGTCTCAAAGACAATTTTGGGTTTGCGCGTTGCAAACCAGCTGCGGACAAAAAAGGACACTACTTCATCTGCTCGAACCGTGCTTGAGGCTGGGGGACTTTCCCTAGATCTCTTAACTCGCGAACTAAGAGTTGGCGACGTTTTAGTACCAATCACACGCACAGAATTTGATTTTATTCATCTCCTGATGGAGGAGCCAAACCGAGTCTTTACACGCGCTCAAGTAAGTCATGCAATTGGAATCTCTGCTGAGTTCACGAGTGATCACTTACTCGATACGCATGCATCGCGTCTTCGTATAAAGATTCTCAACGCTGGGGGTCCGCGCGCAATTTCGGCTGTACGTGCTGTGGGGTACCGATTTATTTAGGCTGCGGGCACTAACCTTGGCCAATGCCTTACTTGCCTTCTGCTTTTGATTCAATCAATGCTTTGCGTTCAGGCGCATCGACTCCAGCATCTCTTGTAACGGAAGCTCTGGATCGAATTACAGAGATTGATGCAACTGGATATGAACTCAATTCAATTTTAGCGCTTGCGCCAAAAGCCGATCCATTCGATTTTGATTCTGATTCGCCATTAGCGGGATTGCCAATAGTTATTAAAGACAATATTGAGGCAGTTGGGTTGCCGGGAACTGCGGGCTCTATGGCACTCCTTGATCACCCCGTCGTTGAAGACTCGCCTTTAACTAAACGACTTCGCGAGGCTGGCGCCAACATCATCGCATCTACAAATCTTTCGGAGTGGGCAAACATTCGATCGACTTCATCGACAAGTGGCTGGTCTGCCGTGGGTGGTTTAACTGCCAATCCTTGGATTCACAAACACAGCGCAGGTGGTTCATCATCTGGCTCGGGGGCCGCCATTGCCGCAGGTCTTGTCACATTAGCCGTTGGAACAGAGACGGATGGCTCGATTATTTGTCCAGCATCTCTTAACGGCTGTGTTGGAATTAAACCTACCGTCGGTCTTGTTCCGACTAAAGGCGTTATTCCAATTAGCTCGAAACAAGATTCACCTGGTCCAATGGCGCGTTCGGTAAAAGATGCGGCACTGTTACTAGAAATCATGAGCGCTACAACTGGGTTAGTTAGCGCAAGTGAAGACACAAGAAATTTGAAGATCGGAATCGTACGTTCGTGGCTAACCGGTCATGCTGAAACCGATGCTTTATTTGATTCGGCAATCTCTACATTATCTAAAGCCGGAGTTACATTGGTTGAAGTTGCACTCAAAGCCCCAAGTGAAGAGACGGGCAATGACGAATATGAATCCCTGCTCCATGAGTTAATGGATGAGCTGGGGGCATATTTAAGCGTACGTGCCGATACTTCACTTAAATCCTTGGCCGACGTTGTGGCATTTAACTATGCTCATAAAGATAGCGAACTGAAATTCTTTGCCCAGGAGTTATTTGATAAAGCCCTCACCCTGGGTGGACGAAACAGTGCCTATCAAGCAAAGCGCGCCCGAAATCTGAGTTGGGCGCAGAAAACATTAGATAAAGGCTTAGCCGATGTGGATGTATTAATCGGTGCTACGTACTCGCCTGCTTGGATAAGCACATTGGGTTCGGGGGATTCTTACGGTGATAATTCCTGGATCACTATGGCCCCTGCAATTAGCGGCACGCCGATTGGAACTGTTCCTATGGGAATTAGCGAGGGACTACCTGTTGGTTTAGGAGTTGTTGCTAGAGGGCACGATGAGCTTCGCTTAGTAACTGCACTCGCACAGATTGAACGGGCCCTTGATTTAGGAGTGCTTGTACCAACATTTACTAAATAGAGATATCAGCGCTCAGTGACCTATAAATACGCACAATAGCGGCTACTTCAGACTCACTTTTCCATTTGCAATCATTAAGTGAGTTTTAGCTCGCTTAGCGATGGCTGAATCATGAGTAACCATAATGAGAGTTAGACCTTTATCGCGCCAAATGCCCTCTAGTAGATCTATAATTTGATCGCGAGTATCTTGGTCAAGATTTCCAGTTGGCTCATCGGCAAGCAAAACATCGGGATTCTTAACGAGTGCACGCGCAATAGCCACACGTTGTTGTTGGCCACCAGATAGCTCAGAAGGTAAGTGGGTAGCCCGATCAGCCAGACCCATTAACTCAAGTGCTTGCATTGAGCGATCTCTACGCTCCACGCTGGAGACACCCATTGGAACTAAAGCGGTCTCAACATTCTCAAGTGCATTAAGTGTTGGGATTAAGTTAAATGTCTGGAAAATAAAGCCAATTTGCTGACCACGTGTTTTAGCCAGTTGGGCCTCACTCATGTTTTCAAGATTTTGACCTAACAATGTAATCGAACCCGATGTTGGTTTATCCAATCCGCCCAACATCTGCAGAAGAGTTGATTTACCACCACCAGTTGGTCCTTGAATGCTAATCAAATCACCGGTATTAATCGTTAAGTCAACGTTATTAAGTGCATTGATGTCTTTGCCTTTTTGTACATATCGCTTCGTTAAACCCTTGAGTTCGTAGAGCACTTGAGTTGTCTCTGACATTTATTCCACACTCCTAAATGCACTCGCTGGGGTAAGTCGGGCCGCTCTCCATGCTCCAAATGCTCCCGCTACTAATCCACCAAGAAGGGCGATTGCAACAGCGAGCAGAAGCGTTGAGATTGATAAATTAATATGTAGTTTCACACTCGTAGCGGCATTATTAATTCGGCCAAATCCTCCGAAACCACCACCACCTCCGCCACGTTGTCCGGCAAACCTTCCCGGTACTCCGCCACCAAAGGGGGAAGTCTGACCTGCCGCTGAGGAAAGCGCTGGCGCTACCGAGTTAATGATCAAGATTCCAATTGTGCCAATCAGTAAACCAAGGAAAGCTGCGATTGCACTCGTCACGAAAGTCTCACCCATAATCTGGCGAACAATTCTTGAATTTCTCCAGCCGATGGCCTTTAGCGTTCCGAACTCACGAACTCGGCGATTCACGCCAGAGGAAGTAAATAGTCCGGCAACTGCAAATGCAACTAGTAGAACGATTATTGAGAGCCACTTTCCGAGAGTGCCTACAAGACCCGATGCCGACGAGAGAGATCCAGTCAAAGAGGCGGCCAAATCTGCTTGAGAACTAATGGTTGCCTTAGGAAATATCACCAGTAATTCCTGCTTAATTACTGGGATATTAGAGGCTTTCTTTGCACTGATATAAATATTTGTAACTAGCCCGGGTTTTGCTACAAGAGTTTGCGCAGTATCTAGTGGAATATAGATATTCGAACTAGTTTCTGCGCTTCCACCACTTGAGGAAATTAATCCGACAACTTTGAAGTTGGCTGATTTAAGAACTAATGTGTCACCCACCTTGATTTTATTGGCTGTAGCATAAACCGAATCAACAACTGCGACATTTTGTCCCGTATCAGAGCTTGCCAACATTCGACCACCATCAATATTGACACCCTTGAGTGGGCCAACATTTGCACCTGCTACATCAATTCCTTCGACGGTTTTTGAATTAACTTCAAAATTTCCACGGCCTTGCTGGCCATTTCCCTGGTCACCTTGTGCTAATCCACCAGCGCTTTGATTTGGAATAGTGCCTTTAAAGGAGATGCTACTTAGCTTCAATGTTGCAGATGATCCAGCAATGCCATTTAAGGCAGCCACTTGATTGAGTAAAGTTGTATCAAAGGTTGCTGAAAAACGAGCGATATCTAATCGGTCTTGAGCGAAAGTACTAAAATCTGGACGCTGAGTTGGAACGCCTGGAGTCCCCGGAGTTGCATTCGGGTCGCCATTAAAACTAAAGCGCTGTCCGCCGGCGGTAGGGAGTGCGGATTGGGAAACAGTTACATCTGTCCCGATTCCATAAAGACCGCTCAATACTTTTTCTTGCGCCGAATTAATTCCGGCAGAGGCTGCACTGACGATGACAACTAAGCCAATTGCGATTGCTAAGGCAATGGAGACCAAAGCTGTCTGACGTTTTCTTTTGCTTAGTTCGCGACCTAAATATGTAAAAAACACGGTGCCCCTAAAAAATTCGACTAGAGGGAATTTATCTAACTTGCCCTAGATGTGGCCCTTTTTAACCTGAGAATTCACCTAGAGTATGCAGGAGCTTATGGACCGGTTGAGCCTGGACGTTGAAATCCTCAGCGTTGAATTAGGATTTGATCCAGCGGCTTGCGAACGAGATCAGGAACAACGCAGTCCTCGGCCGGATAACCAACCGGGAATAAGATAAATGGTCGCTCGGTTACGGGTCGCTCAAATATTTCATTGAGAAAGCCCATTGGGTTTGGGGTGTGCGTTAGCGTCGCTAAGCCCATTGTGTGCAAACTGGCAATAAATAATCCGCAGGCAATACCGACAGATTCACTAACGTAATAATTTTTGACAAGAGAGCCATCGGGTAAAGGCGTCGATTTTTGGGCAAAAGCTACAACTATCCAAGGCACAACATCTAAGTAACTCTTATCTGAGTTAGTTCCGATATGGGCAAGGGCTTGGCGCCAAGCAGGTGGCAGACGCCCGCCCTCATAGTTTTCGCGCTCTTCAATTTCAGCAGCCATTCGAATGCGATGTTTAACATCGGGATCATTAGTTGCCACAAAGGTCCAAGGTTGTTGGTGCGCACCGCTCGGCGCGGTATTGGCGGTCAAGACGGCGGTTTCAATAACCTCTTTAGGAATGGGCTCATCTGAAAACATCCGCACGCTTCGGCGGCCCTCCATTAATTGGTGAAAGGCATGGCCTCTAGCTAGACCTTCTTGAATTGGGATCCGTGGTGGTTGATAGCGCATGGAGAGAGAATAGATTATGCGAGTGTGAAAAGGGCGGATTGTGAAACTTTCTTTCCTCTCGTTTAGCGCTCTGGAATATAGGCGAGCTTTTGCCCGCCCCTTCTAAAGACAATCTGGATTAAATGAAGATTGCGGGCCCGAAAACCAGCGGCCGATGCCAGTAGGTAGTAATTCCACATGCGCACAAACTTCAAATCGTAGTGGGGGATTTCCTCCCATCGCATATTGATGTTCTCATACCAAGCCAGAAGTGTTTTGTCGTAATCTAAACCGAAGTTATGTAGATCTTCGATAATAAACTTCTTCTCACAAGCGACACCAATCTGTGCAACCGAGGGCAGAACTCCTCCGGGGAAGATGTACTTATCGAAGAACGCATCGGTTGAATTTTTGGAGTACGTCGATGAAATTGTGTGGTGAAGCATGATGCCGTCGGTTTTAAGAAGCTGGTAACACGTTGCAAAAAAAGTACCGAGATTTTTAGGTCCAACATGTTCCATCATTCCGACCGAGA
>CAILBF010000189.1 GCA_903832395.1 uncultured Actinomycetes bacterium
AACAGCTCTGATCCTTCATGAGACATGAGTGATCATGACCTTTTGCAAGCGCCAGAAAAGGGAGTGTAGAGGTATGGGTGTGCCTGCGTAAAATTGGGATGGCATACTCTCCCTCTATGAGCGCAAAACCAAGAATTTCCCGCAGAGTTGCACAGATTGCAGAATCAGCGACCCTTGCAGTTGATGCCAAGGCCAAGGCGCTAAAAGCCGCCGGCCGGCCAGTTATCGGTTTCGGAGCTGGCGAGCCAGATTTTCCAACACCTGACTACATAGTTGCAGCCGCAATTGATGCGGCAAGTAAGCCAGCAAATCATCGTTACACACCAACAAGCGGTCTACCAGAATTACGCGAAGCAATTGTTAAGAAAACCCTTCGCGATTCAAATTATGCAATAACCGTAGATCAAGTTTTAGTTACAAATGGTGGCAAGCAAGCGGTTAATCAAGCATTCGCAACAATTCTTGATCCAGGTGATGAAGTAATTTTGCCCTCGCCTTACTGGACAACTTATCCAGAATGTATTGCGCTAGCAGGTGGAACTGTTGTTGATATTTTTGCCGATGAATCCCAGGACTTCCTCGTAACTGTTGAACAACTCGAATCAGTTCGTACCCCAAAAACTAAAGCACTCCTCTTTTGCTCACCATCAAACCCAACAGGTTCGGTCTACTCTCCTGCGCAAGCAAAAGCAATCGGTGAATGGGCGCTGGCTCATGGCATCTGGGTTATTACTGATGAAATTTATGAACATCTTCTTTATGACGGTGCCACTGCCCCAAGTCTTCCAGTTTTGCTTCCAGAATTAGCAGACCAAACAATCATTATTAATGGTGTTGCAAAAACTTATGCAATGACCGGTTGGCGAGTTGGCTGGATGATCGGCCCTAAAGATGTAATCAAAGCGGCAACAAATCTACAATCTCATTCAACTGCAAATGTTGCCAACGTCTCACAGCGTGCGGCAGTCGCTGCTCTTAATGGTGACCTTACTGCCGTTCGTGAAATGGGTGTGGCATTTGATCGTCGCCGCAAACTCATTGTAAAGATGCTTAATGAGATTCCTGGTGTCATCTGCCCAACTCCTACTGGTGCCTTTTATGTTTATCCATCCGTAAAAGGCGTTCTTGGTAAAGAGATTCGAGGCAAGCGGCCACAAACCTCGGCTGAGCTCGCAACTTTGATTCTGGAAGAAGTAGAAGTTGCTGCGGTTCCTGGTGAAGCATTTGGGCCATCTGGGTATCTACGATTCTCATACGCAACAAGTGATGAGGACATTATTGAAGGAATAACTCGCGTTGCAAAATTGCTGGGTGAAGCTAAATAATTTAGAGACTTACGCCAACAAACTGCACTTCTGGTTCTAGCGTAATTCCAAACTTAACTCGCACTTTTTCACGTGCATCGCGAGCGAGTGCAATTAAATCTGAAGCAGTTGCATTGCCGGTGTTAGAAAGTGCCAGAACATGTTTTGGTGAAATCTGTGCGCCCGCAAGCCGATCGCCTTTGTTCACTCCGGCATTTTCCATTAGCCAGGCTGCAGACGTTTTTACATTCCCATTCTCTTGAACCCAACGTGGAGCACCGATTGGAAGTTTCGCCGCTTGCGCTGGAGTAAGAATGGGGTTGATAAAGAATGAACCCGCAGAATTGATTCCCATGTTGATCAACATTCCTTTTGCGCCACGTAGCGCCAGAACGGCATCGCGGACTTTAGAAACCTCAACTCGCGCCCCAATTTCAACGCCAAGTGCATTTGCTAATTCAGAATATTGAATTGGTAGTGATGCCTCACCTTTGCGCAGCTGGAAGGTGACGTCAAGGATTACCCAACGGCCAGCTTCCTTCTTGAATTTCGAACTGCGGTATTCAAATTCGCAATCACTTGCTGCAAATGTTTTGACTTCATCGTTCTTGCGATCGAAAGCCCGGACTCGCGCAATTACTTCACTGACTTCATGGCCGTATGCCCCAATGTTTTGAATCGGTGCCCCACCTACGGTTCCTGGAATTCCACTTAGCGATTCCAGATTCGCCAGCCCCTTTTCGATTGTGAAGGCAACAAAACGATCCCAATCCTCGCCCGCACTAACTGTCAGAGTGCCGCCGCTGCACGCATCAAATTCATAGGAATTCCCTAGTGTTTCAACTCTTATGACTGTGCCGGAAAATCCAGCATCACT
>CAILBF010000190.1 GCA_903832395.1 uncultured Actinomycetes bacterium
CTAAAAGTTCTTGGTTTTTCATGCGCTCACCAACGTTCCGCCGACGCCAGCTAATGCGGCAACAAAGTTTTTCGAGTCAGTTCCATCGATAATTCGCACAGCTTTTGCCCCCTGGTCGATTGCATCCAAAACCGCCTGCACTTTCGGTGCCATTCCCTCTTTAAAATCCGATTTCATTGCCGCAAGCTCCTTATATGTAATCGTCGAGATCAACGATTTCGCATCGGGCCAATTTCGGTAAATGCCCGCTACATCAGTCAAGATAATGAGCGCGCTAGCATCCATTGCACCGGCGATAGCCGCCGCAGCTAAATCTGCATTCACATTCAATCCTTTGCCGCTCATCTCATCGGCGGCAACAGGGGCAACAACTGGCACTTTTCCATCACTCAAAATCTTTTTAATCTCTTTAACGTCTACTGCCACAACATCTCCCACTTGTCCAAGTTCTGCTTCAGTACCATCGACAAGCGATTTCTTCTGACGCGCAATCAAAGTTGGCAATGTACGACCTGACATAGCTTCGGCAGGTAAACCGGCGTTACGCATGTTGTTGGCAAGGTTTTGGCCGACTTCGCTGACCAGTACTCTCTCTACAACATCAAAGGATTGCGAAGATGTATATCTAAAACCGCCGATGAACTTACTTTCTATTCCCGATGCTGACAAAGCTTTATCTATCTGCGGTCCGCCACCATGAACGACTACTACCGATTCACCATTTGCCAGAGTTGCGGCAATCGCTTGGCTGAATCCACCATCTTCATCCCTCATTGCATGGCCACCGAACTTGACGACGATCATGTTGAATACGCCGAATTTTCGTGGACATAATCATGAGACAAATCATTAGTTAATACCGTAGCTGTGAAATTTCCAACTTTGAGATCTATTTCGATCACAACTTCGCGATCAGAAAAGTCCACGGTGGATTTATCGGCATCGGGTGCGCTATTGGTACACACTGCGACGCCATTGAGAACTACATCAATTGCAAGTGGGTCCATCGCTGCATCAGCCGTACCTACAGCTGCTAGTACGCGACCCCAATTTGGATCTCCACCAAAAATTGCGGCCTTTAAGAGATTGTTGCGTGCACATGCTCTTGCCACTTTCACTGCATCTGATTCTGAAAGTGCGTTCTTAACGATGATTGAAACACTCTTAGTCGAACCTTCGGCATCGGCAATGAGTTGAGCGGCAAGTGAACCGCACACGTCCATGAGCATCTCTTCTAGCTCTGCATCAGAGATACTGTGGCCACTTGCCCCCGATGACATAAATAGAACCGTGTCATTAGTAGATGTGCAGCCATCTGAATCAATTCGGTTATAGGTTCGATCTGCTGCGCGTGCAAAAATCTCCGAAGCTTCGCCCGAAACTATTGCATCAGTCATTACAACCGACAACATTGTTGCCATCGCTGGAGCGAGCATTCCAGCGCCTTTAGCGATCCCAGAAAACTCAACACCGTATTTAACCGCTGTGGCAATCTTAGGTACCGAATCCGTCGTCATGATCGCTTGCGCAGCAAGTGCAAGAGAATCAACACCCATCTCCGCAGTAATTTTCTTGATCCCAGCCACCATCTTCTCCATTGGCAATAATTCGCCAATCAAACCCGTTGAACATACGACAACTTCCCCAGATGAAATTGCTAAAAGTTCGCCCACAAGTTCGGCGGTGACATGAGTATCGATGAAACCTTGAGGCCCAGTGCAAGCATTAGCTCCACCGGAATTTAGAACCACTGCGCGTACTAAGCCACCTTTAACTACCTCTTTAGACCAAATAACAGGCGCTGCTACTACTTTATTTGAGGTGAATACCGCCGAAGCATCAAAGCGTGGGCCTTGATTCTCAATAACCGTTAAGTCAAGTGCGCCAGTGCTCTTTAATCCGGCAGCAACGGCGCCGGCACGAAAACCTTTTGGGAGTTTCAAATTCCAAGTCCATCCAGAGATAAGCCAGCGCCTTCATCAAAACCGGCAATGATATTTGCATTTTGAATTGCTTGACCGGCGGCTCCCTTACCGAGATTATCTAGCGCAACCGAGACAATCAAACGATTAGTGTGCGAATCTACGGCCACTTGGATTTGAACCTTGTTACTTCCAGTCAATGCGCCAGTTTTAGGTAAAACGCCCATTGGCAATACATCGACAAAATTCTCATCATCATAAGCATCGGCAAAAATTGCATGTGCCTGTTGCGAATCCATTGGTTGCGTTAACTTTGCTGTGATTGTAGAGAGAATCCCACGTGGCATAGGCGCCAAGATGGGAGTAAAAGATACTCTTACCTCTTTACCGGCAACTGTGCTTAGAGCCTGCTCAATCTCTGGAGTATGTTGATGAACGCCGCCAAATTTATACGAAGTTAACGAGCCCATAACCTCACTAGCAATCAGATTTATCTTCGCGCTTCTGCCCGCGCCAGTTGTGCCGGAGGCGGCGACAACTACGATGTCTTGGCTATCTATGAATCCAAGTGCCGGCGCAATTCCAAGTGCGATTGAAGTGGCATAACAGCCAGGGTTAGCAACTCGGACTTCACCAGCAATTTTCGTTCGTGCACCCTTTAACTCTGGAAGACCATAGACCCACGCACCCGCGTGTGTACCGCCGTAATATTTCTCCCATTGCGAGGCATCGAGAAGACGAAAATCTCCACCTAAATCTACGATCTTTACGTGATCGGGAATTGACGCCGCTAATGCCGCAGACTCACCGTGAGGTAAAGCCATAAAGACAAGTTCTAGTGCGTCGAAATCAACATCTTTAATTGAGCCGAAGCTCGCGCTTCCATAACCAGTTAAATGTGGATGCACCGACGTAATTAACTCCCCTGAATTGCTGTGGGCAGTTATAGATACAACCTCAAAGTGCGGATGAATTGCCAATAACCGCAGGAGCTCTCCACCTGCATAACCGCTTGCGCCTATGACCGCTGTTTTCATGAGGACAGGTTAGCCGAGAATCGATATTTATGCAATCTTATGCATATTTATGCGGTACGTAGAACCGCACCACATTTAGCAGAGGCCACCGCAGTTGCCGCCTCCCGCATAGCTGAAACTTCATCTCCCGTAAGGGTGCGATCGGGTGCTCGGAAAGTTAACGTGAAGGCCAGCGAAATCTTCCCATCGCCAATCTTGTCGTATCGATCAAACAACGTAATTGATTCAAGGAGCTCTCCAGCACCTTCCCGAAGTGCCGCCTCTACTGATTTGGCACTCACAGTTGAGTCAACTATAAGTGCGACATCCTGAAGCGCTGCGGGCATAGTCCCTACGGTCGTTGGCCGTACTAACTCTGATTGTGGCAAAGCGCTCAGCGCTACTGCAAAGGCAACGGAGCGTTCAGGCAGACCATAGGCCGCGACGATACGGGGATGGAGCTCACCTGCATGAGCTACTACTTTGCCGTCAATGATTAATTCAGCGCAACGACCTGGATGCCATGGCGCAAAGTCTGAGCGCGCCACAGTCCACTCTAAATTACATAACTCCAAAATTGATTCAGCGAAGGCAATTGCATCGGCCCAATTATAGTCGCGCGGTTTTCCCTGCCAATTTTCATTCTCAACTTTTCCAACTAGTAGACCGGCAACATGATCGGCTTGTGGTGGAACGCTTGCAAAAATCTCTTCAACTAACTTCTGCTCAGGTCGCTTTAAAAGCTGTGGCGAAATTGCCGGATCCAATTTTTTTGAGCTGCGGAAAATTGATCCCATCTCAAAGATCGCAAAATCTTTAGCTCCTCGACTTATATTTCGTTGAGCCACTTCTAGTAAGCCTGGGACTAAGTGGACGCGCATGAGTGGAAATTCATCCGACATAGGATTTGCAACTCGATAAGTGGCGGCGCGTTCGCCGACGAAGCCCATTGCATCAATTGTTGCTTGATTTGTAAAAGGGAACGTTTGAACTTCAGCTAAACCTCGACTTGCCAGCATTGTGGCAACTGCTCTGCGACGCTTTTGGGTCGGAGTCAAAGTTGCATGCAAAGGACGCGGCGGGAGCACCGATGGAATTTTGTCGTAGCCAATCATTCGGGCCACTTCTTCTGCCAAGTCCGATGTTGTGAGTAGATCAGAACGCCATGATGGCGGATCAACGACAAAGCTCTTTTCGTCGACGTCGCACCCTATAACGCGCAGAAGTTGCGCTACTTTCTTAGGCGCAATTTCAAAGCCAAGAATCGCCGATATTTTTGCAGGATCTATCGTGACTAAAGGTGCGTAGATAGGTTCACCATCGACGACGGTTGCTACATGCTGCGCCGAACTATGAGCGGTCAAAAGTTGAACGAATCGAGCGGAGGCAAACTCGGCTAATGATGGATCAACGCTGCGCTCAAATCGGCGTGAAGCCTCGGATGAAAGTTTGTGGCGGCGCGAATTTTTAGCAATTGACGTTGGATCGAAACGAACGGCTTCAAGAGCGATGTCAGTTGTGGTTTCGGAGATCTCCGAAGATGCACCACCCATGGTTCCAGCTAGAGCTAAAGATTTTTCATCATCGCAGACCATTAAATCATCGGGATCTAACTGACGTATCTGACCATCTAGCGTCGTGAAAGGTTGGGCTTTGCCGGCACGCTTGACGGTTAAGCCACCTTTGATCTTTGATCTATCGAAGGCGTGCAATGGTTGACCAAGTTCGAGCATGACGTAGTTTGTAACGTCTACAACTAATGAAATTGATCGCATTCCCATTTTTTCAATTCGTCGGCGCATCCAGAGAGGAGTGGTTGCCGTGGGGTCGAAATTAGAGAGCGTTCGCAAGTAGAAAACTGATGCAGTTGAAGGATCAGCGATTTTTGCTGTTACGCCTTTACCGGTCTCCTTGAACTCAAGACCACGAAGCGATTCAACTGGATCTCTAAAAGTTAGTCCTAACGACCCGGCAACCTCACGGGCCATTCCTCGAATACTTAATGCATAACCGCGATCTGGATTAATCGCTACATCAAAAATTACATCGTTAATCTGTAAACCCTCGATTGCATCGGTACCGATTTTCACATCGTCGGCATTAAAGACCATAATTCCAGTGTGATCATCACTTATGCCTAATTCGCGCGCAGAGCAGATCATTCCATTAGAAGTTTTACCGTATGTTTCGCGCGCACCAATCGAGAAATCCCCAGGCAAGACTGCTCCCGGAAGAGCTGCGACAACTAAGTCCCCCACTAAGAAGTTTGTTGCACCACAGATTACAAAGCGAGTTTCACCTTCACCGCAATCAAGACCGACGTAGCGAATTGGCTTTTTAAACTCAGTGATCTCTTCTATTGAGAGAACTTTTGCAAACACCAGCGGTCCAGTTAAATCGGCACCTTGCTCAATAATCTCTTCGACTTCAAAACCAACTCGAATCAAAGCGTCAGAGATTTCCCGAGCGGTAACTGTGGCTGGAATATCCACAAACTCTTTAATCCACGATAAAGGTGCCAGCATTAGAGACCAACTCCAAACTGACGGGTGAAGCGAATATCGCCTTCGACAATATCGTGCATATCAGTTATTCCGTGACGCACCATTAACGTTCTTTCTAAACCCATTCCGAAAGCAAAACCGCTGTACACATCGGTGTCGATCCCACACGTTGCTAGAACTCTTGGATTCACCATTCCGCAACCGCCCCACTCAATCCAACGATTGTTGAAGAAAACATCTACTTCAGCACTTGGTTCAGTGAATGGAAAAAACGAAGGGCGCAGTCGAGTCGTTACACCTGGGCCAAACATATTACTTGCAAAGTTATCAAGGGTCCCTTTTAAGTGTGCCATAGTGATGCCCTTATCAATAACTAATCCCTCAACCTGATGAAAGACTGGGCTGTGCGTCGCGTCGAGCTCATCGGCTCGGAAAGTACGACCGGGGCAGATGACATATATAGGTGGAGCTTGTGTAAGCATCGTGCGAATCTGGACCGGCGAGGTATGCGTGCGCAACACCATGCCAGATTCAAGGGGTTGAATGAAGAATGTATCTTGCATTGTTCGCGCTGGGTGATCTGCAGGCATATTTAAGGCATCGAAGTTCAGCCATCCGGATTCAAGTTCTGGGCCTTCTTGAACCGCGTAGCCTTGCTCGATAAAGAAATCAGATACTTCATTTTTAATAATTGAAATCGGGTGCAATCCACCACGATGTGCGCGATTAACCGGCAACGTTACATCGACTACTTCTTCGAGCAATACTTTACGATCTCGCTCAGCCTCTAAGAGGGCCGTTGCTGTTGCTAGCGCCGAAGCGATTTCAGCCTTAGCTTCACCTATTATTTTGCCGAAATTTACTTTATCTTCGGGCGACATCGAACCTAAAGCTCGTGAGGCAAGAGCAATTGGCGACTTGTCCCCTGAGTGGATTAAACGCGCGGTTTTAAGCGAATCTAAATCGGCCGCGGCTTTGAATGCAGTGCGAGCATCGCCAACCCACGTACGTACCTCGTCCTCGCGCATGGGGGCGAGTCTATCGGGTCGAACTTTAGAAGGAGTGCATATTTGCTAAGTGGTACATCAGAATCGATGCCGCCGCTGAAAGATTAAGGCTCTCGGCTGATCCCGGCATAGGTATATGCACTGATTCGATATCTGGCATCGATTGCTCGCCAGATAATCCACGTGCTTCATTACCAAATATGGCAACGCAATCTCCGTTACTGACAAACTGTGAGAGTGGTTTCGAACCACCTGCACCCAGAGTAAATGCATGCAGGGCCTTAGTTGAGAGCAGCTCTTTAAGCTCAATCGATTCAAAGACTGGAATATGCCACAGAGAACCGGCAGTACTACGAACCACTTTCGGCGAATACATATCTACGCTACCTGGGGATGTAATGACGGCATCCATTCCAAAGGCATCGGCCGACCGCAAAATCGTTCCTGCGTTTCCAGGATCTTGGACTTCCGAGAGGTAAATAAATTTTCTGGAACCATCTAGAGGTATTGAGTCCAACGAGTTTTTAGGGATCTCACAAATTGCAAGAATTCCCTGCGGTGTAATCGTCTCTGACATTGCCCGCATAACTTCGTCGGAAACATCAAAGGTTTGAAGAAGTGAAAGATCAGTAAATTCATCGAGCTTTACTCGGGCGATGGCCGTTAAATACAGCGTCGCAATACGTGGGCCCTGATTTGAATTAATAGCTTCGCGGAAACATTTAAGGCCTTCGGCAACAAAGGCACCTGCAGCCCTTCGTTCACGCGAGCCCTTAGAACCAATAAGAGCCTTAACTCGCGCAACATGTGGCGAATTAAGGCTCTCAATCATTGAATTGAAATTTATAGAGAGATGAGGCTCTGACGAGCAACATCTACGAGGGTCTTGAAAGTTGCTGGATCATTTGTAGCAAGATCGGAGAGAACACGACGATCTACTTCAACACCGGCAGCCTTTAGGCCCTGGATAAAACGGTTGTAGGTAAGACCGTGTGCACGGCAACCCGCATTGATGCGTTGAATCCATAGACGACGGAAATCGCCTTTCTTATCTTTACGGTCATTGAATGCATAGACCATAGAGTGTGTAACTTGCTCTTTTGCCTTAGTGAAAAGACGGGAGCGCTGACCACGGTAACCGCTGGCACGCTCTAAAGTTGTACGACGCTTCTTAGCGGCGTGAACACCACGTTTTACTCTCATTTAATCCACGACCCTTACTTGAGGCCAAGCATGCGCTTGGCTGTCATTGTGACGGTTGGCTTTGCTGACTGCTCGGTTGAGAGGCGGCGTGTAACACGTGAAGATTTACGCTCAAGCAAATGTCGCTTACCAGCGCGCTCGTGCATGATCTTTCCTGTACCTGTAACGCGGAAAGTCTTCTTAGCTCCGCTGTGCGTTTTCATCTTTGGCATCTTTATGCTCCATCCATTGTCTCTGCTGCCGCATCCGCTTTGGCTTTACGTGCCGCCTTCGCTTCTGCAACCGCTTCCGTTTTCTTCTTCGTCGGTCCAATAACCATTGTCATATTTCGTCCCTCTTGCTTTGGGGCGAATTCGATGAATCCAAACTCTGCAATGTCTGTTGCCAAACGTTGTAGCATTTTGTATCCAAGCTCTGGCCTCGTTTGTTCACGGCCGCGGAACTTCATCGTCACCTTTACCTTGTCGCCACCCTTGAGAAACTTCTCAACTTGATTACGTTTAGTTTCGTAATCATGGGTCTCGATCTTCGGTGTCAAACGCACTTCCTTCACCACAATGTGGGTCTGGTTCTGTCGCGCCTCGCGTGCCTTTTGTGCAACTTCGTACTTATATTTTCCGAAGTCCATAATCTTGCAAACGGGTGGGTTGGCCTCTGCTGCAATCTCGACTAAGTCGAGACCTACTTCATCGGCCATCTTTAACGCGGTATCGATATCGACAACCCCAATTTGTTCGCCGGTGTGTCCGATTAAACGGATTTGGGGTGTGCGAATTCGATCGTTAATGCGTGGTTCAGTGCTGACTGTGTGCTCCTTCGGTTTAGTAAACGCATTTGGTGTTACAGCGTTATACAAAAAGAAAACCGCAAGGAGAAAAGGAAATACATCCTTAAATCCGACGAACCAGCTCGCACTAGTGGCGAAGAAGGTGGGAGCGGTAACTCCTCTTGCAGTGAGCTGTTAGGCCACTGGTCTGTGCGCAAGGTTACCCGAGGTGGGGGCAAAGCGCGAAATCGAGCCTGCTTTTAGGCGCCCATCGCGTGTAGGCCACCATCAACGTGGATGATTTCAGCGGTGGTCTTTGGGAACCAATCCGAGAGAAGGGCCACTGTGGCTTGAGCGGCCGGTACTGGATCGGTGACATCCCAGAACAGTGGTGAGCGTTCGTTCCAAACTTTTTCGAACTCTTCAAAACCGGGGATTGATTTCGCTGCCATCGTACGAATCGGTCCGGCGGCAATTAAATTCACGCGAATATTTTCAGCACCTAAGTCACGAGCCAAGTATCTGGAGGTCGCTTCGAGCGCGGCCTTAGCTACACCCATCCAGTCGTATTTCGGCCAGGCTACGGCGGCATCGAAATCCAGACCTACAACGGATCCCCCACCATTAAATAGTGGGCGTGCAGCCATAGTCAAAGCTTTTAATGAGTACGCCGAAACATGCAGCGCAGTTGATACATCCTCCCAGGACGTATTGAGAAAGTTTCCGCCAAGAGCGGCTTCGGGGGCAAAACCAATTGAGTGAACCACGCCATCTAAACCTTGCGGGAAATGTTCGCGCACTCGGGATTCTAGGGCGTCGAGATCGTCGGTATTTGTAACATCTAACTGGACGATGGGTGCAGGCTTTGGAAGGCGGGCTGCAATGCGTGTTGTTAAAGAAAGCACACGACCGTATGAGGAGAGAACGACATCGGCGCCCTCCTCTTGGGCAAGACGTGCAATGTGAAATGCAATCGATGCATCGGTTAATACACCGGTAACAAGTATTTTCTTGCCTTCAAGGATTCCCATTTAATGCCCCATACCTAATCCGCCATCAACTGGGATTAGCGCCCCAGTTATATAGCTTGCTTGTGGTGATGCTATGAATGCGACAACAGCTGCTATCTCATCGGCCGTACAGAATCGCCCTAGTGGAACCGATGCCGCAATTTCGCCCCGACGTTTTTCATCCAATGTAGATGTCATGTCGGTTTCGACAAAACCTGGAGCAACAACATTTGCGGTAATGCCACGACTTCCAATTTCGCGCGCAAAAGATCGTGCCATTCCAAGGAGTCCAGCCTTACTTGAAGCGTAGTTAACTTGTCCGGCTGAGCCAGTTGCTCCAACAACTGAACCAACAAATATCAAGCGGCCGCGCTTTAATTTCAATAGACCTTTAGTGGCCCTGCGCGCAACGCGAAATGCACCGGTTAAATTTGCATTAATGACATCTTCAAAATCATCATCACTCATTCGCATGACAAGACCATCTTTAGTTATTCCGGCATTTGCTACGATGACTTCTGGCAGACCCCACTGTGACTCAATGGCGGCGAAAGCTGAATCAACACTCTCGGTTGACGTTACATCCATCACTACGGATTTGAATTCGGTCGGAGGTACACCGCTTCGATAGGTTACGACAACATCATGGCCCGCGGTTTTGAGCGCGTGAGCGATAGCTAAACCGATTCCACGATTGCCGCCAGTGACAAGTGCGAGTGAACTCATGACGGTAAATCTAGTGGCTACTGTGAGGTATTCAAAAGGTGCGACGGCGCGTGGCTCGTAATAGACTTATTTACATGGCCAATGAGAAGGAAATCTTTGATATCACCAGCGCGCCTAAAGCGTTAAGCGCTGATCAAGCATCTCGCCAGAAGCGATATTTCATTTCTATGATGATTAGAACGATCTGTTTTATTTTGACCGTTATCTTGCCAAGTCCCTTTCGTTGGTTTGCCTTACTCGGTGCGGTCTCGCTGCCCTATTTTGCTGTGGTAATCGCTAATGCTGGGCGTGAAACCTTCTCTGCGGGTGCTCATGTCGCCGATGAGAATCCCCCGCGAACTTTCTTAAACTAAAGTAATGCCCGTGCAACGTGAACCCTGGGCGATATTCAAAACAGTAATAGCTCTTGGCCTAATCGTTCTATGCCTTTGGGCGGCGCAATGGCAGTATCACCGAGGAGTAAATCGCCACGCGCGAAATACCCTCATCGTTAACCACATCGCACTCACCCCCACGCAATTAACGAAGGTGATGGCAACGCCTGCGCGATACGAATGGCAGAGCGTTAAAACATCAGGTGAGTTCAATTCTAAGCAACAGATCTTGCTTCGTAATAGATATTCTGATGGCGTTTACGGGTTTGAAGTTCTGACGCTTTTTACTTCATTGGATTCAAAAAGATTCTGGGTGGATCGCGGTTGGGTTAAAGCCGGTGTTACTGCAACTACTCCCCCCGCTGTAACGCTTCCTCCACAAGGCACCGTTGAGATTATGGGGCGTCTTCGTTTAGATTCATCGCTCCCGCATGGCTCTTTTTTTGCACTTCCCTCAAACGGTAAAGGTATGGTCGCCGAGCTCAACGCCCAGTCGCGGTTCGAGACCGAGAATTTTTATCTAGATTTACTCAGCGGATCTGATCCGGCATTAACTCCAGCGGTCCCGGCTCAACTTCCTGAACTTAGCGATGGTCCGCACATGGCGTACGCATTGCAGTGGCTTTTTTTCGGTGGCTTAATCGTTTATGGCCGAATATTAATTAGACGAACCCGTTAAATCTTGACGGTTATATAGATCGGCATAGAGTCCGCCGAGCGCTACTAATTCGTCATGCTTACCCCGTTCAACGATTGAACCATTTTCAAGAACAAGAATTTGATCGGCATCTCTAACCGTGCTTAAGCGGTGAGCGATAACGATGCTTGTGCGTCCTTTGAGCGCGCTCTCTAGAGCAGCATGAACTAGCGCTTCATTTTCGGAATCCAAGTGCGCCGTCGCTTCATCGAGAATTACAACGGCAGGTGACTTCAAAAGTAAGCGAGCGATCGCTAAACGTTGTTTTTCACCGCCGGATAAGCGGTGTCCTCGCTCTCCAACCATGGTGTCGAGACCATTAGGTAATGCTTGAATCAATTTCCAAATTTGAGCGGCTTCGCAAGCGGCTTTCATCTCATCATCGGTTGCATCCGACTTTGCATAGCGCAAGTTCTCTGCGATCGTTTCGTGGAATAAGTGGGCATCTTGCATGACAACGCCTATGGAATTTCGCAACGATTCCAGCGTTAAATCCCGAATGTCGTGGCCATCGATTGAGATGGCACCCGAAGTCACATCGTAGAGTCGTGGAATTAATGCACTAATTGTGGTTTTTCCTGCACCTGAAGGTCCTACAAGTGCGGTGAGAGTTCCAGGTTCAGCAACAAAAGATAGATTTTTTAGAACTTCACCACTTTGCACCATCTCAGGTTTTGCCGCAGATTCTAAGGATGCAAGCGAAATCTCATTGGCTTTGGGATAAGCGAAACCTACATTGGTGAATTCAATGCGCGGATTCTTAGCGTGATACGCAATGGCTCCATCTCTATTCTTCACCATTGGTTGCAAGTCCAGAACTTCAAAAACACGTTCAAAGGAAACTAGGGATGTCATAACATCTACGCGCACATTGGAGAGTGCAGTTAGTGGCCCATATAGGCGTGCCAGCAACGCAGTAATCGCGAGCAACGTTCCAACCGTGACTTTCCCGCTAACGGCTAAATGGCCACCAATTCCATAAGCAAATGCAGTTGCAATAGCGGCAACGCTGGTGAGTGCAATGAAGAACAGACGGTTGAGCATCGCGGATTTAATTCCAATATCTGCAACTTGCCTTGCGCGTGATCGAAAAAACTCTTCCTCGCGCTTTGGTTGACCGTAGAGGGCTACCAGCATCGCACCTGAAACGTTAAATCGCTCAGTCATCGTGCTCGACATCTCGGCATTTACATTGAATGACTCGCGAGTCAGGGCTTGGAGTTTGCGTCCGACCCATTTAGTGGGAATGAGGAAAACGGGAAGTAATAGGAGTGAGAAGATTGTGATTTGCCAGGATAAAACCATCATGGTTACACCAACAAGGACGAGTGAAACAACATTGCTTACAACGCCTGAAAGTGTGGCGGTAAAGGCCTGTTGTGCGCCCATAACATCGGAGTTAATTCGAGAGATTAGCGCGCCCGTCTGAGTGCGTGTGAAGAACGCAATAGATTGCCGTTGAACGTGGGCAAATACGAGGGATCGTAAATCGTAAATTAGACCTTCACCGATACGAGAGGAGAAGTAGCGCCCTAACAAACTAACGCCAGCATCGGCAATGGCAAGTAAACCAACAAGAAGCGCTAACTTTGTAATGAGCCCACCATTTTTAGGAATGACACCATCATCGATAAGGCGAAGCAAAAGGAGCGGCGTTGTAACTATGAGTGCGGCATCAACAACAACGGTGCCTAGAAAGATAAAAATGCCTTTTCGGTAGGGCCTCGCGAAAGTTAATATCCGTTTAACCGTGCCTGGTTTTAACTTAACTTCCTTGACCGATTGATCGGCCGTCATTGACCTATGTGACATCCAAACCGCGTGCGAAGACATGTCTCTAGCCTATGCAGTTATGTGTTAAACCGTAAATCCGAGGGCTCGCAGTTGATCGCGCCCGTCATCGGAGATTTTGTCAGGACCCCAGGGTGGCATCCAAACCCAGTTAATTTTCACATCGCTAGTCATACCAGCTAATGCTTGTCGCGTTTGATCTTCAATCACATCTTGTAACGGACAGGCCGCTGATGTTAATGTCATATTGAGAATTGCGATATTGGCTTCATCGACCATCACATCGTAAATTAGCCCCAAGTCAACGACGTTAATTCCAAGTTCCGGGTCAACGACATCCTTCATCGCCTCGGTTACATCATCTACGCTAGTTGTCATTGCTCTCCCCTTGGTCTATTTACTTACTTAGCCTGCGCTTGAATTGCTACATCTTTAAATGCCATCCATCCGAGAAGTGCACACTTAATTCGGCCTGGAAACTTTGAAACTCCGGCAAATGCGACGGCATCTTCCAATATCTCAGGCTCCCCAGCCGCAGTACCTTTACTGGCCATGAGCTCAGAGAAAGAATTAACAACTACTGCCGCTTCTTCCAGAGTTTTGCCTGTCAGTAAATCGCTCATCATCGAAACGCTGGCCTGTGAAATCGAACATCCCTGTCCATCCCACGTTAACGTATTAATTCGATTTCCCTCTAGATCAATATTGAGAGTTATTTCATCGCCACAACTTGTATTGACGTGATGCACTTGCGCATCAAATGTTGGGCTTAAGCCTTTGTGCTGAGGGTGCTTATAGTGATCAAGAATCACCTCTTGATAAAGCGAATCTAACTCCATGTTAGAGCCTTCCAAAATATTTTTGTGCGCCAATTATTCCAGCTACTAAAGCATCACAATCGCTTTCATCATTGTAAAGATATAGAGATGCGCGTGTAGTTGCAGGAACATCCATCCTTTTTGCAAGCGGCCACGCACAATGTTGACCAGTGCGAACTGCAATACCTTGGCTATCTAAAAATTGACCAATGTCATGTGGATGAATATCGGCTACGGTGAAAGAGACTGCGCTGCCACGATTGTCGGTGTCGGAAGGTCCCACAATTCTTAACTCTTCAATCGCTTTCAATCTCTCTAAAAGATAACCCGTCAGTGCGAGTTCATGCGTGTGTACGTTACCCATGCCGAGATTAGTTAAATACTCTAAAGCCGCCCCAAGACCAACGGCTTGGGCCATGTTAGGAACTCCCGCTTCAAATTTTTGAGGAACGGGTGCCCACGTTGCAGTAGTCATGGTGACCATTTCAATCATCGAACCACCAAAGAGAAATGGTGGAAGTTCTTGCAGGAGCGCAGAGCGTCCCCATAAAACTCCAATTCCTGTTGGGCCTAGCGCCTTGTGTCCAGAGAAAACTAGAAAATCTATCCCAAGAGCTTTTACATCTATCGGCATGTGCGGCGCTGATTGACATGCATCTAAAATTACGACGGCGCCGACTTCATGGGCACGAGCAACAATCTCCTCTAACGGGTTAATAGTTCCTAGAACATTAGATTGATGAGTGAGTGCGACTATTTTGGTATTTGATGTGATCACATCGTTGATTGAAGTTAAATCCAAACGAGCATCTGCGGTCACGCCAAACCACGCTAGTTGCGCACGAGTTCGGGTAGCTAACTGTTGCCAAGGAACCAGATTGGAGTGGTGCTCCATCTCTGTAACCACAATGCGATCGCCCGAATTAAGGGCAAAGCGATTGCCAATGGGCGCATTACCCATTGCATATGCCAGTAAGTTCAGTGACTCGGTTGCCGATTTGGTGAAGACAATTTCACTAGTCCCGCCTGGAGCACGTAGGAATTTACCTACAATTTCACGGGCACCCTCATACGCATCGGTGGCCTCTTCGGCTAATTGATGCACCCCGCGATGAGCTGCTGAGTTATGAAATCTGTAGAAATTACTTTCGGCCTCAATGACGGCGTTAGGTTTTTGACTAGTGGCACCACTGTCTAAGTAGATAAGTTTTTTTCCGTCGCGAACAGTACGTTCAAAGATTGGAAAATCTTTACGTATCTGCGTGGCGGAAAACGACATACTTTCTTACTTGCTCACATAATCTGCATAACCGTTGGCCTCTAGCTTGTCGGCCAAATCAGGTCCACCCTCTTCAACGATGTGACCATTAGCAAAAACGTGAACGAAATCTGGCTTGATGTACTTCAAGATTCGCGTGTAGTGAGTAATAAGAAGTACGCCTAAGTTATTGTTCTCCTTAGCACGGTTCACGCCTTCGGAGACAATACGGAGAGCATCGACATCTAAGCCTGAATCCGTCTCATCCAAGATTGCAATTTTTGGCTTTAGAAGTTCGAGTTGCATAATTTCATGACGCTTTTTTTCTCCGCCAGAAAAACCTTCGTTAACATTTCTTGAGGCAAATGATGGATCCATATTTAACGCCTCCATCGCCTCCTTTACTTCGCCAACCCATGTGCGCAGCTTTGGGGCCTCGCCACGAAGTGCGGTAGCTGCTGTTCGAAGGAAGTTAGAGACTGAGACGCCAGGTACTTCAACTGGGTACTGCATAGCAAGGAAGAGTCCGGCCTTAGCGCGCTCGTCCACGGTCATGGCTAGAACATCGGCGCCATCGAGTGTGACTGAACCACCAACAATTGTGTACTTTGGGTGACCGGCAATTGAATAGGCCAGTGTTGATTTACCGGAGCCATTTGGACCCATGATCGCGTGAGTTTCACCCGACTTAATTGTCAGATCAACTCCCTTAAGAATATCTACCGCGCCATTTTCAGTGTTAACACTGACTTGTAGGTTGCGAATTTCTAGTGTGCTCATTGTTTTCTCTTCTCTCTTAAATCTCTACCGTGACGGAATTTGCTTCGATTCTTACTGGATACGTCTTAACTGCAATATTTGCTGGCAGTGTGAGGGCTGCTCCTGTGCGCAAATCAAACTCGGCGCCGTGTAACCAGCATTCGATTTTGAAATCGCTGACATCGCCCTCAGAAAGTGAGGCCTCTGAATGGGTACAGACATCATCGATAGCAAATACTTCGTCGCCCACGCGCGTCACACAGATAGTTTTATCGCCCTTTTCGAGTTTGACTGGCTTGCCACTCTGCAGTTGATCTAACTGAAAATCCGCCACTTAAGCACCTGCCTTTTCGAGCTCGGCATCAATTCGATTCATTAAACGCTCTTGAATACTCTCGTTGCCAATCTCAGTAATAATCTCATTAAAGAAACCGCGAACAACTAAACGTCGAGCATTCTCCAAAGTAATTCCGCGTGACATTAAGTAGAAAAGCTGCTCATCATCGAAGCGGCCAGTTGTGCTTGCATGGCCAGCGCCAACGATCTCGCCGGTTTCAATCTCCAAATTAGGTACAGAATCGGCGCGCGCACCATCACTTAAGAGCAAGTTGCGATTTAGCTCGTATGTATCGGTGCCCTCGGCAACTGCACGGATTAATACATCGCCAATCCAAACCGTGTGAGCATCTCTTCCGGCAAGTGCTCCTTTGAAGTTCACGCGAGATTTAGCGTTAGGAACTGCATGATCTACGTGCATGCGGTGCTCAAAGAATTGTCCAGCGGTTGCGAAGTAAACTCCAAGAAGTTCAACTGAGCCACCAGGTGCGATGAATTCAACGGTTGGCAGAATTCGAACAACATCGCCACCGACAGTGACGGTAATCGACTTATAGTGTGCGTCCTTATCGACTACTGCATGGTGGCGAGCGGTGTAAACACTCTTCGAATCAAACTCCTGGAGAGTGATGAACTTGAGTGATGATCCAGGTGCTAGCGAGATCTCTAAATCCTCGGCCAAAATCGTATCCCCTGTGTTTTCAACAACCACGGTTGCCACAGCGTGAACACCTAACGAAATGCGAACTCGTGAAAGTTCAGCGGTATCGAGTGCACCAAGGCTGCGTCCTAGGAAAATTGGCTCAGAGAGTTCAGTGTTAGCAGAAATAGATAAGTGGGCGACTTCGCCAGATAAGCCACGAATTCGCTCAATGATGACGTCATCACTGCTTGCAAGCGGTTCGAGATTTTCACGGGTGAAAGTAACGCCTTGAGGCAAAGCCGATTTAGAAACTAGTGATGCGCGATCGCCCACTACTGCTAATCCATCGTGCAAGCCGCGAAGACGTTTGAGCGGAGTAAATCGCCAAGCCTCTTCGCGCCCAGTTGGAGTTAAGTAATTACTTGTTAAAAGAGACATTAACCAACTGCGCCTTCCATTTGAAGTTCAATAAGACGATTGAGCTCAAGGGCGTACTCCATAGGAAGTTCGCGCGCGATTGGTTCGATGAAGCCACGGACAATCATGGCCATTGCTTCATCCTCAGTTAAACCTCGTGACATTAGATAGAAAAGTTGGTCATCGCTGATCTTCGAAACCGTCGCTTCGTGACCCATCGATACATCATCTTCGCGAATATCGACGTACGGATAAGTATCTGATCGAGAAATTGTGTCGACAAGAAGTGCATCACACTTAACGGTGCTCTTTGAGTGATGGGCGCCTTCTTGAACTTGAACAAGTCCGCGGTATGACGTACGACCGCCATTACGGGCCACAGATTTAGAGATTACCGATGAAGATGTGTATGGAGCGGCGTGAACCATCTTTGCACCGGAGTCTTGGTGTTGACCCTCCCCCGCAAAAGCTAGAGACAGAGTTTCACCCTTTGCATGTGGACCCATCAAAAAGATTGCTGGGTACTTCATTGTTACCTTTGAGCCGATGTTTCCATCTACCCACTCCATCGTTGCGCCTTCAGCACATGTTGCGCGCTTAGTAACTAAGTTGTAAACGTTGTTAGACCAGTTTTGAATCGTTGTATAGCGCACGCGTGCACCCTTTTTAACGATAATTTCAACGACTGCAGAGTGAAGTGAGTCCGACTTATAGATAGGTGCAGTACAGCCTTCAACATAGTGAATGTATGAATCTTCATCGGCAATGATTAGAGTGCGCTCGAATTGACCCATGTTTTCGGTGTTAATGCGGAAATATGCCTGTAAAGGAATCTCAACATGGACGCCCTTAGGCACATAGATAAACGAACCGCCTGACCACACAGAAGTGTTAAGAGCTGCGAACTTATTATCGCCAACTGGAATTACCGTTGCGAAATACTCTTTAAACAACTCTGGGTGCTCTTTGAGGGCAGTATCGGTATCAAGGAAAATAACACCTTGCGCCGCTAGATCCTCGCGAATTGAATGGTAGACAACCTCTGACTCATATTGAGCGGCAACGCCTGATACTAAACGCTGCTTTTCGGCCTCTGGAATTCCAAGACGATCATACGTATTTTTAATCTCTTCTGGCAGGTCATCCCACGTCGCAGCTTGCTTCTCAGTTGAGCGCACGAAGTACTTAATTGTGTCAAAGAAAATGCCTGATAAATCTGAGCCCCATGTAGGCATTGGCTTTTTTTCAAAGAGCGCTAAACCTTTCAAACGCAAATCCAGCATCCACTGTGGCTCTGACTTCTTTTCCGAGATGTCTCGAACAACATCCTCGTTAATTCCGCGACGGGCATTAGTGCCGACCTCACTCTTATCCGACCAGCCGTATTCGTAATTTCCGAGGCCTTCGAGTTCTGGATGTGCGATTGTCATGCACGTACCTTTCCGTTAGTGGAACTAGATTGTGGTGTTGGAATAAAAGTTGTACAGACACCATCGCCATGTGCGATCGTTGCAAGACGTTGAACGTGAGTTCCGAGTAAACGCGAAAGCGCTTCCGTCTCGGCTTCGCAGAGTTGTGGAAATTCAGATGCCACGTGTGCAATTGGACAGTGGTGTTGGCATAACTCTTCACCCAATGGACGCGATTGGATGCTGGCGGCATAACCTTGCTGTGTTAAAAATTCGGCAAGGGCGACGCTCTTCTTGGATTTCTTCGAGATTGCAATCGCAGCTTGGCGTTCGATATCTTCGGCGCGGTTATTAGCAAACGCGCTCACTAAATGATCGCCCAACTGGGCCGACATAAATTTAAGCGCCGAGACTGCCAAGTCATCATATGAATGTTCAAATTTTTGGCGTCCGGAATCCGACATGAGAAATACTTTTGATGGCCGACCACGACCTCGACTAAGGGCGGCATGTGGTTCGCGCGCTTCAAGAACTCCATCTGCGACGAGCAAATCTAAGTGTCGGCGAATGCCAGCGGGCGTTAGGCCTAAACGGCTGGCAAGAGTGGCCGCACTCGAAGGTCCATTTTCAAGAATTGACCGAGCGACGAGGTCGCGAGTGCGCGGATCCTCACTCTTAGCAGCCTTGAGGCGCTGGTCTATTTTCACAACAGTATTGTGTCGTAATTCGACACAATTGGCCACTTCAACCCCCAAGCCACGCTGGGCAATAGGGTATGGCCATGAGTAAATCTGCCGATCTAGCTACGCGGGTTCTCTCCCCGGCCACTGCCATCCTCCTCTTTCTTCAGGGAGCCCTTGTCGTAACTGGCGGCGCGGTCCGCCTTACGGGCTCAGGCCTTGGCTGCCCTACGTGGCCACAATGCACTCCCGGCTCCTATGTTCCCGTGGCCGGTCAGATTCAAGGCCAAGTGCATGCATGGATTGAATTTGGGAATCGACTCATTACTTTCGTTCTTGTCATTGCAGCCTTACTAACTCTCATTGCCGTTCTGCGAAGCGGTAGAAGAGATCTGCGAATTCTTGCGGTCGGTCAATTTCTTGGAATTTTTGGGCAGGGAGTTTTGGGCGGCATTACCGTCCTAACGCATCTGAATCCAATCTCAGTTGCAAGTCATTTCTTACTATCGATAATTTTAATTGCCGCAGCGACTTCACTCTTCACGCGTCGACATACACCTGCGATTAAGAAACTTTCGGAGCTTGCGCCAGATATTTTCTCGCGTGCCCACGTTTCGCTCTCTGCTTTAGTTCTTGTTTTCGGAACTGTCGTCACCGGCTCAGGCCCACATGCCGGTGATATCAATGCACCTCGACTCCACATAAAAATACAAACGGCGGCGTTAATTCATGGAAGCGCAGTTGTACTTTTACTACTTCTTACCCTTGCTTTCTATCTATCTAAGCAAACCAGTCCTGCGACTAAGAAATTACTCACAATTTTTGCTCTCATCTCTTTGGCTCAAGGTTTAATTGGTTTGATTCAATATTTACAAGGCGTACCGGAACTTCTCGTCGCTACGCATTTAGCTGGATCTACGTTGGTTTGGATTGCTGCTTGGAGAGTGTGGTTATCGGTTCAACGAGAAGAAATGGGACACGCGAAATGAGCACTATTTCAGGTTGGTCTGAGCTCGATGATCGAGCGATTGCTTACGCGCGGGCTTTAGCCGCCGATGCCGTTCAAAAAGTTGGCAACGGTCACCCAGGTACTGCAATGTCGCTTGCCCCAGTTGCCTATCTGTTATTTCAACGTCATTTAGTTCATGACCCAGCTGACCCACAGTGGCTCGGACGGGATCGATTTATTCTCTCGTGCGGACATTCATCACTAACGCTGTACACGCAACTTTTCTACAGTGGTTATGGTCTCGAGATGAAGGATCTGCAAAGCTTTAGAACATGGGGTTCATTGACTCCAGGCCATCCTGAGTTTGGACATACTGCCGGTGTTGAAATGACTACGGGTCCCCTTGGTCAAGGTGTTGCAACTGCAGTTGGAATGGCCATGGCAGCGCGTTATGAACGTGGATTACTGGATCCGACGTCTGCCAAATCAATCTTTGATCATTCGATCTGGGTTATTTGTTCCGACGGTGATTTACAAGAGGGCGTAAGCGCCGAAGCCTCTTCTCTTGCCGGAACTCAGGAACTCGGTAATCTCAATATTATTTACGACGATAATCGAATCTCCATTGAAGGCGATACACATAATGCCTTCACTGAAGATGTTTCTATGCGCTATCGGGCGTATGGCTGGCACGTTATTGATGTCGCCGCTGCCGCCGATGGAAACGTCGATATTGCTGCCCTAGATACCGCGATGACTGCCGCAAAGGCCGAAACCACTAAGCCAAGCTTGATTCGCTTAAAAACGGTTATCGCTTGGCCTGCACCTAATCTTCGTGGCACAGGTAAGTCGCATGGTTCGGCATTGGGAGATGAAGAGATCGCCGCAACGAAAACTCTTCTCGGTTTAAACCCCGAAGAAAAATTTGCTATGCCAGATGAGGTTTTAGCGCACGTGCGTAAAGTAAAGACCCGTGGCGCTTCACTTCGCGCAACATGGGATTTAGAGTTTGCAAAGTGGCGCGATGCCAACACAGCACAAGCTGCGCTACTGCAACGTCTTCGCTCTCGATCACTTCCGGCTAACTGGGATTCAGCAATTCCAGTATTTGCTCCTGGAAAAGATATTGCAACACGCGCCGCATCTGGCGATGTTATTAATGCAATCGCCCAAACTCTGCCTGAACTATGGGGCGGCTCTGCCGATCTAGCTGGATCTAATAACACAAGCATCGAAGGCGGCGGATCTTTTCTTCCCGCAACAAGTGCAATCAAAGGCGCTAA
>CAILBF010000191.1 GCA_903832395.1 uncultured Actinomycetes bacterium
ATACAACTTCTTATCGGCCGGAGCTAAACCAGCACCTGCTGCACAAATTACTGCGCCACAGTCCTGTAAAACTTTTAACATCTCCGCATTCGTTAGCGATGCGCGCCAACCCGGGATTGATTCCAACTTATCGAGCGTTCCCCCGGTATGACCAAGACCGCGACCAGATAATTGTGGAACTGCGGCGCCACATGCAGCAACTAGAGGTGCAAGTGGCAAAGTAATTTTGTCACCAACTCCTCCAGTTGAATGTTTATCTACTGTCGGACGAGAAAGCGCAGACCAGTTCATACGTTCGCCGCTGTTGATCATGGCATCGGTCCACCGTGAAATCTCACGTAACTCCATACCGTTGAGCAAGATGGCCATGAGGAGTGCAGACATCTGTTCATCAGCAACTGCCCCGCGGGTATAGGCATCAATCACCCAATCGATCTGAGGGTCGGTGAGTGAGTGATGATCACGTTTTGCTGCGATGATTTCGGCAGCAGAAAAGGCTTCTACTTGCGACATTTAACGCTCGTTACGGTCTAAATCATCTGGACCAAAGGCCCATGGCAACATGGCGGCCATGGTTTGTGGTCCATCATCGGTCATTAAAAGTGCGTTCGATCCACCGTGCTCAAATAATAATTGGCGACAGCGACCACACGGTGCCAAATGATTTCCTTGGCCATCGACGCAGGAAATTGCAATTAAGCGCCCGCCGCCAGTAGCAATTAAATTTGAAACTAAACCACATTCGGCACATAGACCTAACCCGTAACTAGCATTTTCAACGTTACAACCAGAGACGATACGGCCATCACTAACAAGAGCGGCAACTCCGACTGGAAACTTAGAGTATGGCGCATAAGCGGTTTTCATGGCAGCTACTGCTGCGCTATGAAGTTGTTCCCAGTTAATCTCACTCACTTCATGCCACCGCGTCGATACGGTACTCCATCGGCTGCGGGCATTCGAAGTCTTTGAGAGGCCACCGCCATCACCAAGAGCGTGGTTATGTATGGCGTCATCGTTATTAACTGTCCAGGCAAGTCATTTACCGCTAGGTAGTACCACAGCGATAGGGCCGCTGAAACAAATGTGAGCCCCGCCTTAAGCAATCTTCCCTTTCTAATGTCTCTGTAAACTAGGAAAGCTAAAATCAAAACTATGAGAAGAATTAGCGCGTGAATTGATGCAGAGTCTCTGAGTTGAAGGGCGTCGGCAAAACCAAATAATCCCGCACCCATCATGATTCCGCCTGGGCGATAGTTACCAAAGAGCAGTGCGGCAAGACCGATATATCCACGCCCGGCAACTTGATTTTCTTGATAATGATTTGCAGCAACGATTGCTAAGTAGCCACCGCCTAAACCAGCAAGGGCACCTGAGATCAAAACACCGGCGTACTTCATTGCATAGACATTTACGCCAAGAGATTCAGCTGCAGTAGGAGCCTCGCCTGCACTGCGCAGACGTAAGCCAAAAGCAGTTCTCCAGAGAACAAACACGGATAATGGAACAATGGCGATGGCAATCATCGTTACATATGAGAGATCGCCTGTGACGCCACGGAGAACTGCAGCGATGTCAGAGATAAAAAACCAGTGTTTATTAGCCAAAGTAGTCAACAAATCTGGGCTATTCCAACCAAAATACTTCCCGCCAGATAAAACGGGAACCCCGTTAGTCCCGATTGAATTTACGTCAGGGGATTGGGAAGGTCCAAGCCATGTTCCACTCTTATATAAAATTGTAGATATATATCGAACCAGTCCAGCGGCAATAATATTAATTGCGACACCAGATACGACATGGTCTACACCAAAAGTAATCGTTGCGACTGCATGCAGTAGTGCGCCAGTTGCACCGAAACAAACTGCAGCCACTAAGCCGATCCAAGGACCGTGTTTAGTACCAATCATGCCGCCGGCCCACGCGCCCATAATCATCATGCCTTCAAGGCCAATATTGACCACTCCCGAGCGCTCGGAAAATAAACCACCAAGGCCAGCCAGAGCAATTGGAACCGAGAGTAGTAACGCCGCCGAAGCGGTGCCGACACTAGTTAAATCTGATGCACCAGTAATCATTCGGATGACTGAAAGTACAAAAACTAATAATGCTGCATATCGCAAGCTCTTCAAAAGTTTGGTTTTCATGCTTCGACCGCCTTTGCAAGCTCTTTACTTTGCAGTGTTATCTTGTATCGACGGACAACTTCATAGGCAATAACAGAAGATAAGAGAATTGAACCCTGCATGATTACATACGTTTCAGGTGCAATATCGATAAGTTCAAGAGCGCGTGAACTAACTTCAAGGAAGCCGAAGAGCAAAGCGCTAATCGCCATACCAACGGCATTATTTCGGCCAAGCAGTGCTACTGCGATTGCCGAGAAACCAATTCCAGTTCGGAAGCCCATATTAAATGCATGAGTATCACCCAGCACCGCGGGTAGGCCGGCCAAACCAGCTACCGCTCCAGACGCTGCAAGCGCGATGAAAGTCATGCGCTTGGAGTTTACGCCGCTAACGCGCGCAGCTATTGGGTTAGCTCCAGTTGCTCGAAGCTCAAAACCAAATCGAGTGCGGTTAACAACGAACCAGAAAGCAACACCAAGAATGATGGCAATGATGAGCATGCCATATACGCCACCGCCGGGTTGATCTTTGATGCCCAGCTTGTTTAGCAGGGGCATTAAGCCTGGGAATTGGCCTGAGGTGGGAAGCGTCTTGGTGGACATGTTATTTGAGTTAGTAGTTCGATCCATGAATCGGTTAGCAAGCAAGTATGAGGACAGGCCACCCGCCAAGGAGTTCAACATAATCGTAGAAATAACTTCGCTCACTCCTCGCTTAACTTTTAAATAACCCGCGATTGATGCCCATAGTCCGCCAATAGTCATGGCGACCACCATGATTATTAAAATATGAAGTACTGGCGGCAATACAAACATCGCGCCAATGTAAGCACCGAACAGGGCACCTAATCGAAGTTGACCTTCAACACCGATATTAAACAGGCCAGCTCGAAAAGTAATGGCAATTGCAATTGCTGCAATGTAATAAGGCGTGGCGGTATTCAACATCTGCATGAGGGAGCTTGAGGTTGTTCCAAAATCCCACATAGTTTTATACGCATCTAGCGGAGATTTATGAGTGGCAAGAACGGCCAAGGAAGAGATGATGATCGACACTACTGCAGCGGCAAAGGGGGCTGCTAATGCAAGCAAAACCGTTGAGAGTTTAAATTTTTTCATACCGCACCTGTCATCGCTGAACCTAGCTGTTCAGGTGTTGTCTTAGCTGGGTCGAGTTCGGCAGTTACAACGCCGCGCAACATAACCAGCAAGCGATCAGACATTCCGATTAGCTCCTCAAGATCTGCAGAGATTAAAACGATTGCCATTCCTTTTTCGCG
>CAILBF010000192.1 GCA_903832395.1 uncultured Actinomycetes bacterium
ACACCTGATTTATCGGCAACATGTAAGCGAACAAAGAATTGAGATTTAACTTCACTCATTGGCGCTATATCTAAATCAGCGTAATCTGATTCGCCGTATCCGACGGTTGAGTATGCGCGGTGACGAGTCACAGCAACTAAGTCGCCCAAAATTGCCGATGCAGTGGGAGCCCCACCTGCACCTCGACCGTAAAACATAAGTTCTCCCGCAGCTTCGGATTCAACATAAACCGCGTTAAAAACATCGCGCACGGATGCCAGTGGGTGTGAACTTGGAAGCATCACTGGATGCACGCGTACTGAAATCTCATCTCTGACGGTAATTTCCGCAATCGCTAAAAGTTTAATAACGGCGTTCATTCTCTTTGCGGCATTGACATCTTCAACTGAAATCTTTGAAATACCTTCGCAGTAAACTTCATCGATCGTGACGGTGCTATGGAATGCCAGACCGGCAAGCAACGCAGCTTTGGCTGCAGCATCATGGCCATCTACATCGGCAGTTGGATCAGATTCGGCATAACCAAGGGCCTGTGCCTCCTTCAATACATCTTTAAAATCGTGACCCTCTTCGTGCATCTTGGTCAGAATATAGTTAGTTGTTCCGTTAACGATTCCCATGACACGAGTGATTTGATCACCGGCTAAAGATTCGCGCATCGAACGGATAATAGGAATTGCACCTGCAACGGCTGCCTCGTAATACAAATCTACTTTTGCGGCATCGGCGGCATTAAATAGCTCATGTCCATGAGTTGCAAGTAGGGCTTTATTGGCCGTGATGACCGATTTCTTATTTTTAATCGCCTCTAAAATTAGCGTGCGTGCAGGCTCAATGCCACCCATAACTTCGATGACAATATTTATCTCTGGGTCGGTCACAATTGAATGCAAATCGGTAGTGATCATTGATGGGTCGATACCTTCGCGTGCGGTGTTGCTTCGCACCCCGACCTTTTTTAATACTAATAGGGCACCTGAACGGTCAGAGAGTTCCTGGCGATCTGATTGCAGCAGACGAGCAACTTGGCTGCCAACAACGCCAGCGCCAAGCATGCCAATAGAGATAGTTTTAATGCCTGCGTCCATGCGGTTATTCTTTCACAGATGCCTTCAACGGCGTTAAATATCCAATCCCAATAGATCGGCTTCGGTCTCACGGCGCACGATAATGCGGGCTTTTCCATCTTTAACTGCAATAACGGGTGGACGAGGAACATGGTTGTAGTTACTCGCCATACTGCGTCCATATGCACCAGTTGCTGGAGTTGCCAATAAATCTCCCGGAGCGATATCACCGGGCAATGAGATATCTCGAATAATAATGTCGCCAGTTTCGCAGTGTTTTCCAACTAATCGAGTTGAAACTCCTGCGGCACTGCTTGTGCGATTAGCTAAAACGGCTGTGTATTCGGCGGCATATAAAGCAGGTCGAATATTTTCGCTCATTCCACCATCTACCGAAATATATCTACGGTTCTCGCCTGCTTCTAATTCGATATCTTTAACGGTTCCAACTTCATAAAGAGTAAACATCGTTGGACCCACGATTGCTCGACCTGGTTCGATAGAGATTCGGGGTACATTCAAATTATGCTCTGCACAATTTTTAGCAACAGCCTTTGCTAAGGCATCCATGGCTAAACTCGGTGAAAGCTCAACGTCGCCTGGAATATATGCAATTCCATATCCACCGCCAAGATCTAACTCTGGAAGTTCGGCATTATGCGCATCGCGAAATTTAGCTAAGAGAGCAATGAGACGTTCGGCACTAATTTCAAAAGAGTCGGTGTCTAATATTTGAGAGCCTATATGGGCATGAAAACCTCGTAAGTCAAGAGAAGCATGTTTGCGAACTTCTGCTATTGCCGTCCATGCCGCACCACTTGCAATTGAAAAACCAAATTTCACATCTTCATGGGCGGTGGCAATAAATTCATGGGTATGCGCCTCAATACCCGGAGTTAAGCGAAGTAATACTTTTTGAACAACGCCGTGCTTAACGGCAGAAGAGGCAACGCGCTCTATTTCAAAAAGCGAATCAATCACAATGGTTCCTACGCCAGCTAATACTGCCTTTTCGATCTCGGCTACGGATTTATTGTTGCCATGAACTTCAATCTTCGAAGGATTGATTCCTCCAGCAAGGGCGACTGCAAGTTCGCCAGCAGTGCATACGTCAATTCCAATTCCGATGTCTTTAATCCAGCGTGCAACTTCAGTGCAGATAAAAGCTTTAGCTGCGTAATAAACAGAGCCGGCATTTTCACCAAAAGCACTAACTAACGCACTATTCCATTTAGTTGCACGTGCACGAAAATCCGCTTCATCCATAATAAATGCCGGAGTTCCAAACTTTTCGGCCAATTGTGATGCAGGTATGCCAGAGAATGAGAGTTCATTGGTAAATGAAACATTTGATGGCCACATACCTACATCCTCTCCGGTGCGCTGACGCCTAGTAGATCTAAACCATTAGCTAATACCGCTTTAGTGGAAGAACAGAGTAGTAGTCGGGCCGTGTGCAATGCCGATGGATTTTCTTCACCCATAGGGAGCACACGACAATCGGCGTAGAACCCGTGATAAGTGCCGGCTAACTCCTCTAGGTAACGCGCGATTCGGTGAGGTTGGCGCAGTTCTGCCGCTGATGCGACAACGCGGGGGAACTCGGCCAGTGCACCTAAGAGTTCGTTTTCACGATCATGGACTAACTGTGATGGATCAAAATTATTTAAATCTATAGAGATATTTAACTCAAGGGCATTGCGTAAAACCGCTGCAATTCGTGCATGTGCGTACTGCACGTAATAAACGGGATTCTCGTTTGTATTTCGCTTTAATACATCGACATCCATCACCATCGGTGTATCAACCGGATACCTAATTAATGTATAGCGTGCAGCATCAACACCGACTTTTTCAATTAACTCCTCTAAAGTAATAATGGTTCCTGCGCGCTTGGAGAGCTTTATCTCTTGCCCGCCCTCCATAATCTTCACTAACTGCCCAATTAACACGTGGATGTTGTATTCAGGGTCATCACCGGCACATGCCGCAGTAGCTTTTAAGCGACCTACATAACCGTGATGATCAGCGCCCAACATATAAATGCAGATATCAAAGCCACGTTCGCGCTTATTAATATAGTAAGCAGTATCGGATGAAAAGTAGGTGAGTGAGCCATCGGACTTAGCCAAGACTCGATCCTTGTCGTCCCCAAAATCCGTTGTTCGAAGCCACGTTGCGCCCTCTTGCTCAAAAACATGTCCCTGCTTACGAAGTTTTTCTAAACCGTGCTCAACTGCGCCTTGGTCGTGCAATGAGCGCTCAGAGAACCAGACATCAAAATGAGTACCGAAATCATCTAAAACCCGCTGTTGATCTTTTAGTTGCAACGCATATGCGGCCTCTAGAAATGCTAAATGGCGTTGGCCCTCTGGGAGCGAAGTAATTGTTGGGTTTTGCGCAACAACGGCGGCAGCTAAATCGACGATGTAATCACCTTGATAGCCATTTTCTGGAATTGGATTGCCAAGGGCTGCAGCTTCAACCGATGCGCCAAATAACTCCATTTGATTTCCACGATCGTTGATATAGAACTCTCGTGTTACATCGGCTCCGGCTGCACTAAGTACTCGACCTAGCGCATCGCCAACTGCTGCCCAGCGCGTATGGCCCAAGTGAAGCGGTCCAGTCGGGTTTGCACTTATGAATTCAAGATTAATTCGAACTCCGGCAAGTGCGTTTCCATGCCCATAACTCTTGCCGTTTTTTAAAATTGTCGTTACTAACTCGGCTTGGCTGGTGCGATCCAATGTAATGTTTATAAAACCCGGCCCTGCAATCTCTAACTTGGAAATCCCAGATGCGCCTCGGAGTTGATCAATAATAATTTGAGCAACTTCGCGCGGATTTTTCCCGGCCGGCTTAGCTAACTGCAAAGCAATCGAGGTGGCATAGTCACCGTGATCGCGATTTTTTGGTCTGTCTAAAGTAATTGACTGTGGGGCTACCCCTACTATTTTGCCAAGTGAGATTGCCTTTTCGATTGCGGCTTTAATTTCCGCCTCGAGGCTCTCTACCTGGGATGACATTGTTCAAGGTTACCGTTTGCCGGCAAACTTCGTTACCTAATCGTTAGATGAATTGCTCGATTTCATCGAAATTCATAGTGATATTTTTGGCAATTTGTAATACGTTACGGAGCAGATCCACCTTCCTCATCTGGGCAAATCCTTTGTCCTGGGGTGCGTCTCCTTTCGAAAGGTATTTCATATATGACAAAGCGTCGTAATGCAATCGCAGCTGCAGTTGCAGCTGGTGCACTTGCACTAACAGGCTTCGTATCTGCTTCATCAGCAGTTGCTGCTGGTACTCAGGTTGGCGTAATTCTTCCAGATGCAGCTTCTTCTGCTCGCTGGGAAACTGCAGACCGTCCGTTTCTTGCTGCTGCATTCAAGGCTGCTGGCGTAACTGCTGACATCCAAAATGCAAATGGCGACAAGGCAAAGTTTGCAACAATTGCAGATCAAATGCTCGCAAAGGGCGTAAAGGTTTTGATCATGGCTGGACTTGATTCACCATCAACAGCTGCAATTCAAGCTAAGGCCGCTAAAGCTGGCGTAAAGACAATCGATTACGATCGTCTAACTCTTGCAGGTGCAGCTAGTTACTATGTTTCATTTGATAACGTTGCAGTTGGCAAGCTACAAGGTCAAGGCATCAAGGCATGTCTAGTTGCAGCCGGCAAGACTAAGGCTCGCATCGTGTACCTAAACGGTTCACCAACAGATAACAATGCAACATTGTTCAAGCAGGGCTATGACTCAGTTCTTCGCCCATCAATCACATCAAAGGCTTACACACTTGTCGCTGACCAGGCTGTTCCAGACTGGGATAACGCAAAGGGTGGAGTTATTTTCGAACAAATGCTAACTAAGGCTGGCGGAAAGCTTGATGCAGTTGTATCAGCTAACGAAGGTCTCGGATTAGCAGCTGTTGCTGTTCTTAAGAAGAACAAGCTCAATGGAAAGGTTTGCGTATCAGGCCAGGATGCAACTGCTGATGGACTTGCAGCGATCCTTACTGGTGACCTTTCAAACACTGTTTACAAGGCAGTTAAGCAAGAAGCTAACGGCGCTGCAGCTCTCGCGATCGCATTGATCAAGGGCACTGCTGTTACAAATGCAACTGGCAAGACAAACGATGGCGTTCGTGACGTTCCTTCAGTACTTCTAGTACCAGTTGGAATCACAAAGGCCAACGTCAAGGTTGTTATTGCTGATGGCTTCCAGACACGCGCAGCGGTTTGCAAGATTGCAACTGAGGCCGTATGTAAGAAGAACGGTATCTAATTCGTTAGATAAAAAGTAAGTAATGAAGTGATTCCGGTTCGGGGGAAACCTCGGACCGGAATTGCTTTATCTTCGCTAGCTTTTAAGCCATAATGAGCAAATCGAACTAAGGGAGTTGAAGAAAAATGAGTGAGCCAATTCTTTCTCTGCGAGGAATTAATAAATCTTTCGGCCCCGTTCATGTTTTAAAGGATGTCAATATCGATGCTCATGCCGGTCAAGTGACGGCACTTGTAGGCGATAACGGCGCGGGTAAGAGCACTCTCATTAAATGTATTGCCGGTATATATCAAGCCGAAGAGGGCGAATTTTATTTTGAAGGTAAAAAAGTTGAAGTCAACGGACCGCGTGATGCTGCCGCCCTTGGAATTGAAATTGTTTATCAGGACTTAGCACTGTGCGATAACTTAGACATTGTCCATAATATGTTTTTAGGACGCGAAGTTAAAAAGGGTTTTATCTTAAACGAATCAAATATGGAGTCCCTGGCACGCAAGACGCTAGATAGCCTCAGTGTTCGAACCGTTAAATCTATTCGTCAAACGGTTTCTTCACTCTCTGGTGGGCAGCGCCAAACGGTTGCAATCGCCCGCGCAGTGTTATGGAACAGCAAAGTCGTGATCTTGGACGAGCCAACTGCAGCTCTAGGTGTGGCCCAAACCGAGCAGGTTCTTAATTTGGTCCGCCGGTTAGCCGATAATGGTTTGGCCGTTATTTTGATTAGCCACAATTTAAACGATGTCTTTGAAGTCGCCGACAATATTGCAGCGCTTTATTTGGGCCAGATGGCGGCGCAAGTTAATAAGAATGAAGTGATACCAAGACAAGTTATTGAGTTGATTACAACCGGTAAATCCGCTGGTGTTGAGAGTTCAGAGGCTAAGAAATGAGTACCGTGACTGATACTGAAGCAGAGACGGTTTCGCTTAAGAATGTAATGAGTGACTACTGGGCGCGCGTAAAAGCCGGTGATATCGGTTCGCTCCCAGCAGTTCTGGGCTTAGTTGCCCTTTGCGCCATCTTTGGTGTTATGTCAGAGTATTTTTTTACAAGTCGAAATTTTGCTAACTTACTGACTCAAGCTGCACCCGTCATTGTTATCGCGATGGGTTTAATTTTCGTACTTCTATTAGGCGAGATCGATCTATCTGCAGGTTATGCCTCTGGAGTGTGTGGGGCCGTGCTCGTCCTATTGGTGACTAACCATGGTGTGCCTTGGTACTTTGCACTCTTAATTTCAATTTTTATCGGTGCATTGCTTGGTCTGCTGATGGGAAGTTTGGTCTCTCGTATTGGTATTCCATCGTTCGTGGTGACTTTGTCGGCCTTCCTCGCTTTTCAAGGAATCTTGCTTTTGCTTGCAGGTGAAGGTGGCACAATTCCAATTGCTAATAAGACAATTTTGGCCGTTGAAAACAGCAACTTAACTCCCATGCAGGGTTGGGTTTTATTTCTAGTTCTTGGAGCGGTTTATATTCTCCTCGGGCTCAATCGAATTAACTCTCGTCGCCGCGCAGGTCTTAAAGCCGAGCTGTTGAAGCTATGGGTTATCAAGACTGCTGGACTTCTCATAATTACTGGCGCCGCGGTATATGTTCTAAATCGAGAGCGTGGAAATCCGCCACTCAATGGCACGCGTGGAATTCCAATTGTGGCACCAATTATTTTGGCAATCTTAATCGCTGGCACTTTCGTCTTAGGTAATACTCCCTTTGGGCGCCATTTATATGCCGTCGGTGGAAACGCCGAAGCTGCACGACGTGCTGGAATTAACGTTAAGCGCGTACGAACAGCTTCATTTGTAATCTGTTCATCATTGGCAGCAATCGCTGGAATGTTCTTCGCCTCCCGAATGAACTCAATTTCACCATCAACTGGTGGAAGTTCAACGTTGCTATATGCCGTAGGCGCAGCGGTTATTGGTGGAACCTCATTATTCGGTGGCAAAGGAAAAATGCGCGATGCGATTCTCGGTGGCTTAGTAGTTGCCGTTATTGATAACGGCATGGGCTTACTTGGTTATGGCGCAGGAATTCAATTCCTAGTCACTGGAGCGGTCTTGTTAGTTTCAGCTAGCGTGGATGCAATTTCACGCCGCGGAAGTATTGCTAACTAGTTTTACTTCACTCCCATTAAGTGCTCAAGGGCTAACTGATCAATGGCTTCATAACCATAACCGCGAGTGCCTGCAGCTTCGACATCGAATGAGTCTTTAGCTAGATCTTTCCATGTCTCCCCTGCATTAAGTGTTGTCTCGCTAAGGCCTGGAATATTTGATTCAGCCATTGCTGCAATAACTCGAGGGTCGGCACGGAAGGCCAATGCGCGCTCTTTAAGTGCTAAATAAGTACGCATATTGGCCGTTGCTGACTCCCAGACGCCCTTGTCGTTTTCAGTACGCCCTGGCTTGTAATCAAAGTGC
>CAILBF010000193.1 GCA_903832395.1 uncultured Actinomycetes bacterium
ACTGATCGCGGGTTCATATACGCCTTTTGCGGTGGCACTACTCAAGGGACATGATCGAACAATTCTCTTAACAGTTGTTTGGATAGGCGCCGCAATAGGTGTTGCCATGCGAATTTTTTGGCTGGGTGCACCTCGTTGGCTCTATGTTGCGAATTATTTGATTCTTGGATGGGTTGCAGTTGCTTATCTACCCCAGCTCTATCGCGAGGGTGGTTTGTGGGTATTACTCCCCGTCATTATTGGCGGTCTGTTCTATTCCGTTGGGGCTATTTTTTACGCTCTCAAACGCCCTGGCCGTGATGCCAAGTACTTCGGTTTTCACGAGCTTTTCCATATCTTTGTGCTGGCGGCATGGGTTTCTCAATATATTGCAATCTCGGTGGCGATTTACAGTAAGTAAGTCCGTGCTCTAACCTAAGGCTCTGTTAACACGAACTGTGGGGTAGATGATGGCGCAGAAGACTTCCTTCTTGAACTGGGTTGGCTTTAAAGGTGAAGAACCCGATCAACCCTCATCCGTTGACCGAATTCGCGAATTAGAATCACAATTAGCTGATCTGCGTTCCCGCCGTGACATAACAGGTCTGAGCAAAGAAGAGTTTGAAATTCTTGCCACTGAAACTGCGATGGCAATGATTAAATCGGCGCAAGCACGCGAAAGCAAAGCACATTCAACAGCTTCGCGATTAGTTGCTGAGACAAATCGCATTACTAAAGAGGAGATTGAGGCCGCTGATTCAAAAGCCCGTGCAATGTTGAGCGGAGCTGAATCTCGAGGCCGAAAGTACATTCAAACGGCAGAGGTTGAAGCGGGCGAGTTAATTGCACAAGCTGAGACTGAAGCTGAGGCACTCATAGAATCTAGGAAACGAGAAGCTGCATCACTAGCAACTGCTGCGCGCCGTGAGGGCGAGAGAATTATTAGTTCTGCTACATCAGAGGTTTCTAATTATCGCCAATGGCTAACCGGTGTGATGTCAGAGGCTGAGCGACTCTATAAAATTCAAGCCCAGTCACTGGATGCTGCTGAAGGTGCAATTCACCAATCACGAGCCCGCCTCGAAACCGCGTTCAATCGACTGGCAGAACTGCAAAAAAGCGTTATTGAAAACCTTAATTCAGATGACACAATTATTAATACCGGTCCGATTAAAGTAACAAGTGAACGGACTAAGGTTGCAATTAATGCACCTGCTAAGTCTGCAAAAAAACCGGCTAAGAAAGCAGTTGCAAAGAACTCTGCTAAACGTAAGTAGCTAGTAATGGCCACGGCTCGCGGTATCCGATATATCCCTGCAATCGATGGGTTGCGCGCAGTCGCCGTTATTGCAGTCATGTTCTATCACTTGGGTTATTCATGGATTCCAGGCGGTTTTCTGGGTGTAGATCTTTTCTTTGTTATCTCCGGTTATGTCATCACGCGTTTACTGCTTGATTCAATCGCCCGCAGTGGCGGCTTAGATCTTCGGGCTTTTTATAAAGCACGCATCCGACGTCTATTTCCTCCGCTAATTTTCATGATTATTCTTACTGCAATTTATATTGGAATTTGGGCGCCAGAGACAATGCGGCGCTTTGCAAGTGATTCACCTTTTGCACTTATGGGTGGCATGAACTGGTGGCTGGTGTTTCGTCACACAGATTACTTTGATGCTCTTAGCCGGCCACCACTTTTACAACATACGTGGTCCCTAGGCGTCGAAGCTCAGTTCTATCTCGTATGGCCTTTGATCTTGCTTTTAGTGCTTCGCTATTTAGGTAAAAAGAAAATCCCGGGAGCGGCACTTCTTATCGCCGCAGTGTCAGGTGTTGCCCTGCTTGTAGTTTCACTCAAAGTTGACGCAGCTAACGCCGCACAAATTAGCCATGTTTATTTCGGTACGGATACTCATAGCATTGGCTTATTTCTAGGTGCAGCCCTTGCCGTTAGTTGGATTCCTCAAAACCTAAAAGAGAACGTCGATAAACGTGCGCAGGATTTTATCGACGGAATTGGAGTCTTCGGTTTCATTGGTTTGATTACGGTATTTCTTTTTATTGATGAAACCAATCCCTCCCTTTATAAACTGGCCTTTCCACTGGCCGGAATCTTTGGCTGTGCAATTATTATGTCGATAGTTCACCCTGCATCACGCTTCGCCCCAATTCTAAGCAGCAAGCTCATGGTGTGGATTGGAGAACGTTCTTACTCAATCTATTTGTGGCACTGGGTTGTTTTCCAAGTTACACGCCCAGCCCTTGATATCGCCGGATCGGCATGGGCGCTAACTACTCTGCGTTTACTCATCGTCTTCGCCTTGGCCGATATTTCTCTGCGTTTAGTGGAGCTCCCAATTCGAAGTGGATTAGTTGAATACTGGTTCAAGGGGATGAAGTACCGGACTAAGCAAGTACAACTAAAGCAAAAATCTCTGCTTGCGCTATCTGTTCTAGTTCTCGTTCTAGCGACAACTATCCTCAGCGTGAATGCAATTCAAAAGAGTGATCGGGTGATGAACTCCATCAAAGCCCAACTAAAGCCAGTTCCAGAGTTAGCACCAGCGACAACTACCCCAGTAGTAAATGGCGGCCTTTGGGTAACTGGAGATTCAGTCATCCTTGGAATTCGATACGAGATTGAATCTATTTCGCATGTTTCGCTGATTAACGCGCGCGTTGGCCGGCAAGCCCCCGAACTCATTGCTGCAATGAAGCACGACAAGGTGCATTTGGCGGGTTCAACAGTGATTTTCGATTTAGGTAATAACAACAAGTTAACAGAGGAACAAGTGGCGGCAGTATTTGCCGAAGTTAAAGACCAACCTAAAATTATTGTGGTAAATACAGCAGTACCGCGGGATTGGCGTGATGCAAATAATGCGCTAGTTGCACAATATGCCCAAAAATTTGGGGCAATTCTTATCGACTGGGCGGCAATTTCAAATGGTCATCCAGAGTATTTTGCGCCCGATGGCGTGCACTTAGTTCCGGCGGGTGTTACTGCATATGTCGGTGCAATTTCAGTCCACCTTTAAAACTTATAAAAAAATAACCCCCACAAATAATGTGAGGGTTATTTTTTAATTCTTTACTTAAATTCGCCCGGAATTCCGAAGACGGTTGCAGAGGCAACTTGGCCATCAGAGTAAACGGATGTCACGCGGAATTGTGTCCAACCAGTATCTGAACTCTTTGTTACATCTTGAGTTAGTTGAGTTGTTGGAACAGTTGCAATAGTCGTCCAATCCCCTGCACCGTTGGCACGAATTTCAACGTTGTATCCAGTTAAGCCATCTGTTGCCGTTGATGCTACCCAACGAAGCTTCAAACCATCGGCACTCTTAAGAGCTACGAAACTAGTTGGAGCTTCAACAGCTGCTACTGCCGCGGCTGATTCTGTTGGTGCAGCAGATGCGGAATCAGTTGGTGCAGCCGACTCTGTTGGCGTTGCAGAAGATGAAATTGATGGGGCAGGCGCTGCTGCATCGTCGTTATTTTTGCTTGATTTTGACCAGGCAATTGCGGCAAGAATTACTATTGCGGCAATTACAAAGAACATAACTCGACCTGATGTGCCCTGCTTAGGCGCAGCAACTGGCTTAACCGGTGCAACCGCAACTGGCTTAACCGGTGCAACCGCAACTGGCTTAACCGGTGCGATCGGAGTCGTTGAAATTGTGACTGGTGATGTTGAAGTTCTTCCTGCGCTCTTTTTAACCGCGCGCTTGGCCGGAGCTTTCTTCGCGACCTTCTTTTTAACCGCGGACTTTTTAGTGACGGCCTTTTTAGCTACAGCTTTTTTAGCAGTGCTCTTCTTTACAACTCGCTTCGCCGTAGTTTTTTTAGCAGCACTCTTCTTAGCAGCACTCTTCTTAACTACGCGCTTAGCTGGTGCCTTCTTAGCAGCACTCTTCTTAACTACGCGCTTAGCTGGTGCCTTCTTGGCAACCTTCTTGGCTGCGGTCTTTTTCTTAACGGCCACGATAACTCCTTGGATAGCGGTAGGCACGTAATTAATGCGCGCCGATAGGACAAGGCTACCCCAGGCCACCGAGCATTTCTATGACATGCGGCGCAATTGCCCGAAGGGATTTGCCACGATGGCTCACTGCATCCTTTTCTTCGGCGCTCATCTGCGCAGATGAAATCTGCATGCCTAGGGGTGAGAAAATTGGGTCGTAGCCAAAACCTTGATCGCCAACGGGGCTCCTAAGGATGCTTCCTTCAAATCGCTCCTCCTTAACGACTTCGCGACCATCTGGCATAACGAGAGCTGCAGCGCAAATAAAGTGAGCGCCCCGTTCTCTGTCGGGAACATCTCTTAACTCTTCTAGGATTTTCTCTAAGTTAGCTTTGTCATTGCCATGAGCCCCAGCCCATCTAGCTGAAAATATTCCAGGTGCCCCGTCGAGAGCATCGACGCAAAGTCCCGAGTCATCTGAGATTGAAGGCAGACCCGTCATTTGTGCCGTGTATCTGGCTTTTAAGAGCGCATTTTCTTCGAAAGTTGCGCCGGTCTCTTCAACATCGACTAAATTTTCAAACTCACCAAGACCTACTAACTCAACTGCGCCCTGCGAGATTGCATCGAGAATTCTTCGGAACTCAGCAATCTTGCCCGCGTTACGCGTCGCAATGACAAGTCTTTTAGACATAGGTATCAACATTCCATTTGTGAGGGCTCGGACTTAACTACTTAGCTAAAACTGCTTTTTGGAGATCCTTTAACTCATTACATCCGCTCACTGCGAGATCTAAAAGTTGGTTTAAGAGTTCGCGGTCAAAGGGTTCACCTTCTGCAGTTCCTTGAACCTCGATAAAGCGACCATCACCGGCAACAACCACGTTCATATCAGTGCCCGCACGAACATCTTCTTCATAACAAAGATCAAGCATAGGTACACCGTCAATGATTCCAACACTTATAGCGGCAACTGAATCGCTAAGTGGATTGGCAGTTGACTTGATATGGCCCTGCGATTTGGCCCAAGCAATCGCATCTGCAAGGGCTACGTATGCACCAGTAATTGCTGCGGTGCGCGTACCGCCATCTGCTTGAAGGACATCGCAATCGATAACGATCGTGTTTTCACCCAACTCTTTTGTATTAACAATTGCGCGTAATGAACGACCCACTAGGCGTGAAATTTCTTGGGTACGACCGCCTAACTTGCCTTTAACACTTTCGCGATCGGAGCGCGTGTGAGTTGCACGGGGCAACATTGCATACTCGGATGTAACCCAACCAGTGCCCGTATCTTTTAACCATCGTGGCACTCCTGGTGAAAATGATGCAACACAGAGAACGCGAGTCTTGCCAAACTCAACAAGGACTGAACCTTCGGCATGGTCTAACCAGCCGCGCGTGAATTTAATTTCGCGCAGATCATTAACTTCTCGTCCATCGTTGCGTGCCATGTTGTGCTCCTATTGCTTAGTTTTTGTGTAACTAGAGATCTTGATGTTCTACTCGAGTTACTTCTGGACCTAGAAAACGTCGAGCTAAGCTTTCAAAGGCTTTGGCATCGCCAGTTGCTAAGAATTTATGTGTTGGTGGTTCACTTTGCTGAGGTCGCAGCAGATTGTTTTCTACCAATGTCCGATATAAGTCTTTGGCCGTTTCTTCGGCACTAGAAACTAGCGTGACACCCTCGCCCATTACATATGAAATGACACCAGTCAAAAGTGGGTAGTGCGTGCACCCTAAAACCAAGGTATCGATTTTGGCCGCGATAAATGGTGCTAAATAATCTCGAGCGATCTCTGTAATTTCCGCGCCCGATGTTTCACCGCGTTCAACAAATTCAACAAAAAGCGGGCAAGCAATGGAAGTAATCTCCAACTGCGGAGCTGCAGCAAATGCATCTAGATATGCCGCCGAATCGATGGTCGCGCGCGTGCCAATGACACCAATATGTCCACTGCGAGTAGCGGCAACTGCGCGCCGCACTGCTGGTTGAATAACTTCAATAACTGGTATCGAATACCGTTCGCGCGCATCACGCAACATTGCAGCGCTAGCTGTATTACAAGCGATAACAATTGCTTTTACGCCTTGCTCAACCAGAAAATCTAAACTCTCCAGCGCAAACTCTCGTACCTCTGCTAATGATCTTGGTCCATATGGTCCACGCGCAGTATCACCAATATAAACCGTTGATTCATTAGGAAGTTGATCCAAAATAGCTCTGGCAACAGTAAGTCCGCCTACCCCAGAATCAAAGATTCCAATCGGCGCATTGCTCATATGCTAAATCCTACCTTGCGTACTACTTAACTACAGAGCATCATCCATTAATGCTTGAATCAGACTCCCCTGAATCCAACCTAGCCAGCTATACACGGCATAAACGCCACGCAAGGGATCATCGGGTGCCAATATTTCAAGCTCCTCATGTGTTTTCTCTTGAACTTGCAGCCGCACACCTAAAGCCAAGCGGATGTCATTCATTGCACCCAGCCAGGCATTCGCACCTTCATGGTCGACCTCAATGAAACCATCGGGCGAACTTTTCAAATCAATTCGCATCGTCATTGCATGCGCCCCTTTTTTCGCACGCAAAGTTGACTCGGTATATCTGCGAAATTCGGATGCATCTACTTGATCGGCATAGGCGTTGGGCAACAAGCGCAATAGAACATCGTCATCAGGAGGTGAATCATGGCTCGTAATTCCAACCATTGCAGCTAGCGGATCATCCCCATGATTATCGGTTCGCTCTCCCAGAAGCTCGATAATCTGTTCAACTAGATTAACCAGCACTTCACTCTCTGAGGCTGAAAAGTTAGCAACATAGTCATTACTTCCATGACGCGTAAAGCCTGATGGAGTTACTTCTGCCTCCTCACTCATAACGCTTGATCTCCCCTTACAAGCGTTGCCCAAAGGCCATACTCATGTAGTCGCGCAACATCGTGTTCCATCTCTTCGCGGCTTCCGGTTGATACCACTGCTTTACCTTCGGTGTGAACTTGCATCATAAGAGAATGCGCCTTCTCTTTTGAATAACCAAAGAGTTCCATCAATACATACGTTACGTATGTCATTAGATTTACTGGATCATCCCAAACAATTGTCACCCAAGGCTTATCGCTACTGAGAAGATCTTTAATCGCTTCATCAATTTTCTCGTCGAGTTTGACCATTATTGGCGCACCACGATTGAAAACTCTGGAGAGTTGATCGGTTGCGAGCCGCTTGTAATCTGAACTCTCATAGTTACGACTCCTCTACTTAATTCAGTAGTACTGAGCAAGAAATCACCTTTGGCGCCAGTAGTTACGCCAACTCCTATATTTTGCCACTTACCCGCAGTTAATCTCTGAAGCGTTGCGGTTGCTCCGACGATTTGAGGTAGTACCGCACCGCTTATTTGTATGAGATCGCCGTGTTGTACGGTGGCTGGATGATCAAGAATGATCTTCGATCGCACTGCCACTAGCGCCTCATTACTTATCGACGCTGCACGTTGCCACGTACCAACTGTGGTCAGTCGAAAAGTTGCAGTTCCACCAATAGTCACTGGCATCGAAATCGTTCCATCAGCGCCAGTAGTTGACTCTGCAATCTTTGTCCATGAACTCTCACTAGCGCGCTTCATTTCAATACTGACTACCAGACCAACAATGGGTGATTTGTCATTGAGCGTTAAAGCGCCTTTGAGCGTAAAAATATCGCCGAAATTGATCTGTTGGTTATCGGCATTTTCAATGGTCAAACTATTTGCTACTGGATCTGGAGCAATTGCCAAAGCAACATTTCGCATTGCCGTGGTTGCCGTTGGATCTTCCATACCTAGAGTCCAGAGCGCAGCACCACCTAATTGATATTTGGCGACTAAATTCATTCGCTCGGTATAACTTCGAGCATTTTGGTACCAAACGGTACGCGAGACCATGCATGTAGTTGCTGCGCCTTTAGCAGTTAAACCATTATAAGTTTGAACATAAGAGTAAGTAGCTTCGCTATTGATCTCATTAAAGACCGGAACTGCGCGGTCAATTGCAGCTTTTGCATCTGCATAGTTCATTTTAAAAGTTGCCGCTTTTGCCGACACCGTTAATCCAGGTGGAGCCGAAACCGGACATGTTCCAACAATGCCCGTTATCCAATCGCGTCCATAGCCTGGAAGACCAATAAAGACGTTTGATGCCGGCATGATGCTAATCGCGTACTGCAGTGTTTTTTCAGTCCACGCGATCGGGCCAATGGGGCCGGGCTTTGCGACTGAATAGTCATACGTCATGATGCGCAATCGATCGATACTTGAAGCAATATCGGCCCACGCATAAACGGTGTAGCCCTTTAGTTTTTCCGTTGGATTGTAAGCATAAGGCGATGAAATTGATAATAGTTTTTGTGAAGCATGAAGTTGAGCACTTAGCTCCTTAATAAAGAGAACCCAATTAGGTGCCGTCTTTGCCCAGGATGTGAGGGGATCAACAAAAGCGAAGCCCTCGAAATCTAAATCAATGCCGTCGAAATTATTTTTGTTTACTAAATCAACGATTGATTTAACAACTGCTGTTCGTGTTTGTGGATTTGCTAAATAACCAGATAAAACTAATTGAGCTGTTCCATCCGTAATTGTTGGAATAATCTTTAATCCGGTTTTGCGCATCAAGCAAAGCGTGTCAGCAATTGGCCATGATGGATTGCCTAGGGTGTAGTCATCGCGAATTACCGTTGAGCTCTTGAGGGTGTACCAAAAGGGCATGACCTCTTTCATTAAATCCTTATTAGAAAATAGGTATGAAGCATTCAACGCAGCGATATCTTCAGGTGCATATTCACTAGGCTCACATGTGACCGGTGCACCAGGGGCTACTAGGGTGGTTGTTGGAATCTTCGCAATAAATGGCATCACTGATTTGACTGAATAATAAGGAATCCACCCACTAACAATTGTGCGGGGCGCAATTTGATCCGCGCTAGCTGGAATAGAGAATGTCAGCACCATCGAAAATAGAGCTACAACTGCGATGCCGAACTTACGCGACATCTCTATGTATCTTCAGGTTCGGGCTTTAGACCTGCGTAGATCTCTTTACATGTCGGACAAATCGGATATTTCTCAGGGTCTCTGGATGGGATCCATTTTTTACCGCAGAGTGCGCGCACCGATTTGCCCGTGACGGCAGACTCAACAATCTTGTCCTTCTTTACATAGTGCGAAAAGCGATCATGCCCACCATCGTCTTCTTCCAGGACAGGCCGAGTTAAGAGATCGGTGTCTGACTCCGTCTCGTTTCCGCTCTTTCTAAAGATCCCCATGAGATGGATAAGAATACCTTCGGCATCGGTGAAACTACGGGTAGAATTCACAAATGAAGGACTTACTGCGCACACAAGATCTAAGCCGGGCTGATGTCGAGCTTTTACTCGACACTGCCGCCGATTTTGCCGCTAATCCTCTCAAATCAAATACCGCCTTAGCCAATAAGAGCGTTGCTATTTATATGACCAAGCCTTCAACACGTACACGCTTATCATCTGAAACGGCCGTTGCACATCTGGGTGGCACGCCAATATTTCTTCGCGGCGATGAGTTGCAGCTTGGTCGCGGCGAGACTATCGCCGATACTGCGCGAATTATCAGTGGCTACTGCAGCGCCTTAATTATTCGAACTTTCGCACAAGCCGACGTTAATGAACTTGGCGCCAATGCATCGATTCCAGTTATTAATGCACTCACCGATGATGATCATCCAACGCAATTGCTCGCGGACTGGTTAACAATTCGCGAACAGTTTGGAAAAGATGTTTCCGGTCGTAAATTTGTGTACTTAGGTGATGGAAACAACATGTCACATGCATGGTTAATCATGGGTGCGATTATGGGTGCACATGTTGTCGCTGCAACTCCAACTGGTGCATGGGCACCAAATCCACATGTTGTTGAGATTGCGAAAAAGATTGCATTACAAAGCGGTGGAAAAGTTGAAGTACTTCATGATCCAGAAGCTGCAGCAAAGGATGCAAGTGTTTTATATACCGATGTATGGATGTCGATGGGAGACTCTGAAGAAGAGCGAGATGAAAAGGTGCTAGCACTCTCGCCATTTGCAGTGACGGAAAATTTAATGTCGCTTACAGAAAAAGATTCAGTGTTCATGCACTGCTTACCCGCTCATCGCGGTGAAGAAGTCGAAGCCTCTGTGATAGACGGAACAAAATCCATCATCTGGCGCGAGGCTTATCATCGCCGTACAACCATTCAATCTTTGCTTTATCACCTTGTCAGAGGTGACCTTAAGGGCTCTAACCACTAGTATTTCACGCATGCGCATAGCCGTTCCTAAAGAAATTCGTGATGGAGAAAAGCGCGTGGCGCTTGTTCCCGACATTATCAATAAATTAACTCGACTAGGTTTCGAAGTTGTAATCGAATCTGGTGCCGGAGTACATTCACAAGCAACCGATGCTGACTTTGTAAAAGCCGGTGCAACGATATCTAATGGCGAAGTTCTCAGCACCGCTGATGCCGTTCTTTCCGTGCAGCCGCTAACCCCAGCCCAGATGGGTAAATTGAAGAAAGATGCAGTAACAATAAGTTTTATGTCACCAGTAACTGCAGTGGATTCAATTGATGCCGCAGCGGCCGCCGGCGTTACTGCCTTCTCTCTTGAATTAGTTCCGCGAATTTCGCGTGCACAGTCGATGGATGCACTTTCATCGCAAGCTCTATGTGCCGGTTATCGCGCGGCACTTGTTGGCGCCGAATTATCGCCACGCTTTTTCCCAATGTTAATGACTGCAGCTGGAACAGTTACTCCAGCTCAAGTATTAGTTCTTGGTGCAGGTGTTGCAGGTCTACAAGCAATCGCAACTGCGCGACGCTTAGGCGCCGTTGTATCTGCTTACGATGTTCGTCCAGCATCTGCCGATGAAGTTCGCTCAATGGGTGCAACTTTTATTGAGCTTGAACTCGAAGCTCTCGAAGGCACCGGCGGTTATGCACGCGAGATGACTGAAGATCGCGCTGCACAACAGCAAGCGCTTCTTACTCCTTTCATTGCTAAATCACATGTTGTTATTACAACTGCCGCCGTTCCTGGTCGCCAAGCACCTCGCTTGATGACGCAGGCGATGGTTGATTCAATGGCGCCCGGCACGATCATCATCGACTTAGCCGCTGAAACTGGTGGAAACGTTGAAGGTTCAAAGCCTGGCGAAATTATTACTACATTAGGTGGAGTTCGCATCTGGGGCGGCAAAGATGTTCCAAGCCAACTTCCATTCCATGCATCGTTCTTATATTCACGCAACGTTGTCAATCTATTAACGCTCTTTACGGCAGCTGCCAAAGACGATGTAAAGGTGGCATTTGCAATCGATTTCGAGGATGAAATTATCAATGGGGCCGCTGTTACTCATGGCGGATCTCGTAGAAACGCGGGAGGTAAGTAAATGGAGCCGATTGCAGTTATTTCGATCTTCATTTTAGCAGTCTTCGTAGGTTTTGAAGTCGTATCCAAGGTTTCATCGACTCTGCATACGCCGCTGATGTCTGGCGCAAATGCAATCCACGGTGTGATCCTGGTTGGTGCAATCATTGTTGCCGACCATAGTTCGACCAATCTTGAACTCGGACTTGCAGTTGCAGCAATTGTCTTAGCCACGATCAACATGGTAGGTGGTTTTGTAGTCACCGATCGAATGCTTGAAATGTTCAAGGGGAAGAAAAAATGAGCCGCACTCTGTATGACCTCATCGGCCTAGCCGCAGGCGTCGCATTCATCTTGGCCCTTAAAGGCCTCTCCCATCCAAAGACTGCTCGCCGTGGAAATTTAATCGGCGCATTCGGTGCAACTTTGGCAACGTTCGTTGTCTTCTTCTTTGTAGTCGGACCTAAGTCCGGCGTTGCCCATGGCCTTCCACTGCATCACTTGGGTTGGATTCTTGGCGCAATGGCTGTTGGTTTAGCGATCGGCGTTCCTGCTGCACGCAAAGTTCAAATGACTCAGATGCCACAACTTGTTGCACTATTTAATGGTGTTGGTGGCGGCGCAGCTGCCCTCGTTGCAATCGTTGAATACCTACATCTCGGTGCTGGGGCAACTAAAGCTGAAGTTATTTTCACTGTATTTACGGTAATCGTAGGCTGTGTTTCATTCAGCGGTTCGATTATTACTTTCATGAAGTTACAAGAGTTAATGACTACCCGCCCAGTTATTTTCCCAGCGGGTCGATTCATTATCGCAGCCACCCTGGTCAGCGTTATTGGGGTCGGCGGTTGGGTTGTTTCTGCTCTCGGCACAACACCTCTACTCGTACTTGCTGGCCTTTCACTTCTCTTTGGTGTGCTCTTCGTTCTTCCAGTTGGTGGCGCAGATGTACCAATTGTTATCTCGCTCTTAAATGCATTTACTGGTTTAACTGTGGCGGCAAGCGGATACGTTCTAGATTCAGTCCTATTAATTATCGCCGGAACTCTGGTTGGTGCATCAGGAACAATCTTGACGCGCCTAATGGCAGAGGCAATGGGCCGTTCATTATTTGGAACTCTCTTCGGTGCATTTACTGCTAAACCACAAGCAGCATCAGATTCTGCA
>CAILBF010000194.1 GCA_903832395.1 uncultured Actinomycetes bacterium
AACCCGCCTCCGGCGGCCATTCCGATGGGAATCGATCCCCAGGCAAAGAATCTATAAACACTATTTACTCGACCTAATAAATGCCCCGGAATGATGCTCTGTCTGAGCGAGACCGTAATCGTGTTCCACAGAATTGCTACGAAGGTTTCAAAGGCCATGACAATCCAAACTACTTGCCACGATGATGTGAGACCGATAATTAGATTTCCGATTGGTGCGGCTGCAAGGGCTAACCACAACGATGGTCCACTGCCTAGTTTCGCAGAAACTCTTGGTGCAAATATTCCACCGATTGTTCCACCAATGGCCCCTGCTGTTCCAAGGATTGCAAAAACAAAAACCGATGTATGTAAAACCTCTTGAGCAAATAAAATATATGTAGCTCCCACCATTGTGCCAAGCCCATTCATGCATCCCAAAATTATTGCCATTGGACGGAGCAACGGATGGGCCCATAACCAAGCAAATCCCTCTCTAATTTGTGCTTTAAAATTTATTTTTTCCGATGGAACGGTTTTTTCTACGGGTCTAAAATTTCCAACTAAAGTTGAAACTAGCGCAACACAGATAAAAAATGATGCGGCATCGAAGAAAAAAGGTAGAAAAACGGCAATGCCTATGAGGAGCGAACCTAAGGGCGGTCCAATAAAACTATTCGTCAGTGATTCAGCTGACCACATTCTGCTATTGGCTTTTTCCAGATTCTCTTTATCGACAACCGATGGCATCATTGTTTGAGCGCTGTTATCGCGCAGGACTTCAGCTAAACCAAAAAGAAATGCGGTGAAAAGTAAAACTAAATAGATAGCTCCTTGTGTAGGCATATTCGAGATATTGGTGAGTTCATTGAGTTTTGGAAGTGAATCTCTCTTCATGAAAACAACCATTCCAACGAAGACGGTGAGGATTCCCCGCATAAAATCCATACCCATAATCAATTTGCGGCGATCGAAACGATCTGTGATAACACCGGCATGTAAAGTAAAAATTAACCACGGCAAGCGTGAGGCAAAACCCGCAGCTGCAATCAGTAGCGGTGAGCGAGTTACTGCAGATGCCAGCCACGGATAGGCAACCATAGAAACGCCATCACCCAGATTTGAAATCGCCGTGGCGATCCATAATCGCCAGTAAGAACTTCCCAATGCTTTAGTCACCGTCTGAGATTACTTCAGCCTTTTGTGTGACGGTAGTTAGGAATTTAAATGACATCACCGAGAGAAAAGTTGCTACGACTCCCCCCCGCAATCAACGGCACCCGTAAACCCGTTTTGGCGATAAAACCTCCGAGCAATGAGCCAAGCGGCATCATCCCCCAGACAAGGGTCCGGCGCGTACCGTGAATGCGGCCGAAAAGATGAGCAGGAATTACGCTCTGATACGTAGACATTAAGAGAATATTCCACAGTGAAATCGTGAAAGCCCCAATGGTCGCAAGTGCAACAAAGACGTAGATATTTGGTGAAAAGCCTTCAAGCAAAACCATAAGGGAGCTCAAAAAAATACAAGTAGCCATAACCATGCTGCGCCCAAATTTCGCTGACAATTTCGGTGCAACCAAACCTCCTACTATGGCACCCGAAGCTGTAACGGTTAAAACAACCCCGTATAGCGCAGGTTTCAAGTGAAGCTCCTTAACGAGGAAGAGAACTAATGTTGCAGTAGCCATTGAATAGCAGAAACCAATGCTGGCAGTTGTAACTACTAATCTGCGCAAAATCTTGTGCTTGAAAAGATAACTCATACCAAAACGGATTTCAGCTAAGAAATCCATATCTTTCTCTGCATTTTCCTCTACGCGCATATCCTGCAAAAATTTTACCGGAATCGAAACTGCGAGAATTGATGCGACAAGAAAGCCTAAAGAATTTGCAAGGAATGGCAGGTAAATCGCGGCGGCGTAGAGAAAGCCGCTAATGGGAGTTCCTATAAAACCTTGAACAATCGTCTCTGAAATCTGAAGGCGTGAGTTTCCTTTCTCAAAATGAGATTTATCTAAGATTTGTGGGATGAGCGACTGCGCGGTGGTATCGGCGGCTACTTCACAGATTCCAATTAGGAAAGCTGCCACAAATAAATAGTAAATGGTGATCGTATGCGTGGATACTGAAATTGCTAGCACGCCGGCAATAAGGAAGCGAGTGGCATTAGCGCCGGCTAATAGGAACCTTCTATCAACGCGATCAACTAATGCCCCAATGGGAATAGCAAAAAATAGCCACGGCAACATTACGAGTGCACTCAACAAAGAAATAAGCACTGGATTCTTAGTTAAAGTAATGGCCAGCAGCGGCGCGGCGGCGGCAAGTAAGCCATCGGCGAGATTCGAGGTAAGGCTGGCACCCCACAGGCGATTAAACGCTGGCCCCAATGAGTTCATAGGCACTAAGCCTAAACCTACAACTTAAATTAAGAGAAGTTTTTTAGCCTTCTCGACGGCAGTGTGGCGGCCATCGGCATCCAGTTTGCGATAGGTATTGCGTAAATGGGTCTTCATTGTATTTTGTGAAATGTGTAAAGATTTG
>CAILBF010000195.1 GCA_903832395.1 uncultured Actinomycetes bacterium
GGGGCTACGCTAACCAGGAAATGCTGGCCTTACTTATTTCGAATTAAGTCGCACTGGGGTCCATGCTGGACCCAACTCTTGCACATCTGAATTAATGTCTTTGCCGCCCTTGCCGTTGTAGATCAAGTGGCAAAACAACATGCAGTAGATGTCAGCGGTATTGCTGGGCAACTTAAGTTCACAGATAAACCTATAACGCTAATTCGTGCAGGTGGGCTACACACTGCCGGATGCGAAGTTTTTGATAAGGCCTTCGAGGCAGAGATTAACCGACTACTTGGAAAGGTAAACGTGAGCGTCTTGGAAATTGCTCCAGTATTCGGCGCAGTCATTCACTCAGCGCATCGATACTTTGATGAGTTACCGCCGCAATTTTTAAGTAATCTCCTTGCTAATGCAGAAAAGGTGGAGCTTTAATGAGTATCAATTTGACCGGAGCATCGCCCTTACAAAGTGAAATTAATTCAGCTTTTTGGTCTTCTCAGAATTATCCGGAGTTAACAATTAACATCGTGGCTGGTAAAGCAAATCCAGCAAAAGCCGAAGGTTTTACGCTTAACGCTTCACGGTTAGGAGCGGTTATTGATGCAACTATCGGTGTCGCCGACGAGGGCTCATTCCGCTATGCACTCAATGCATTGCTACAGTGGATTAATAGCGGCAGTGCCTTAATCTCCCTCGACGATGGACCTGATTTTGCCGTTCGTGGTGTTGTGGAAGGTTTTTATGGCAAACCGTGGAGCCATCAGCAACGTCTACGGGCTTTGAAACTATTCGGCGACTACAACATGAATACTTATTTTTTAGCGCCAAAAGATGTTCCTTGGCAACGTTTCAATTGGCGCGCGTTATTTGATGTGAATTTTCTGACGCTGACGCAAGAGTTAATTCATATGGGCGATCTCAATGCCATAGATATAACAATCTGCGTCTCCCCTGGTTTATCGGTTAAATACAGCGACCAGGCCGATGTTATGGCCGTTGTCGGGCGCTACAAGCAGCTCTTTGACCTTGGTGCCCGCCATTTTGGCCTGTTGTGGGATGACATCGCATGGGAGCTCTCACATCCAGAAGATATTGCCGCATATGTCTCAACGGCGGCGGCGCATGCAGATTTCACTAATCGAGTGTGGGCCGAACTAATGAAGTTAGATTCAACGCTTCAATTAACTATGTGTCCCATGCATTATTCCGGTCGCGGCAATGAGCCTTACCTCGTAGAACTCGGTCGCGAACTACATGCCCGAATCAACCTAATGTGGACTGGGCGATCAATTTGTTCTGAATATTTAGATATCAGTGATGCCGTAATTTTTGAACGTACGACGATGCGTCCACCGCTTTACTGGGACAATTTCCCAGTAAACGATGGCAGCATGCAGAAAAGTTTATTTATTGGACCTGTTCGTGGTCGCGAAGTTGGCTTGCAGAAATACTCAGCCGGTCTGCTCTCAAACCCTATGTTGCAGTTTGAGATGTCGCAATTTCCCCTCTTTACTATCGGTCAGTACCTCTGGAATACAGCTAGCTACAACCCAGATCAATCATGGGAAGACGCTCTCGTGCACTTAGTTAAGGATGAAATAGATAGAACTGTTTTGCGCGCATTTATGCGCACATCAATGGGGACCGTAGTTGGTGGTGACCCAGCACCAGATCTTCGAGGCGTATTTAGAAAAGGCGTTACTGCTTGGCGCAAAGGTGAGTTACAGATCGCTGGGGATATTTTTATTTCGGCGGGTCATGAAATGGTTGCCAATCATGATTATCTATTGAGTCCAAATTTCTCACGGCCAGAGATAATTGCAGAGATCTCCATGTGGCTTGAGAAATATCTCATCGGCGCAGAAGTTCTCGTAGGTCTTGGTCAGGTGTTGAAGCGCTGTGGTTTTGATTCGGGCCGAGGTTGCATTTCTGGTACTGAGAAAGAGATTTCCGATCTCGGCGCTTTGACTGAGCGTCTTCAAGCACACCGTAAAAACCTATTTGGCGATCAGATCGAAGGGCCAATTAATGAACTTATGGCCGAGCTAGGAAGTTAGTACATGTCAGAGATAAATGTTTTTATCGGCGACAGTGTCACTGACTGCGGTCGCGACATTGAGCCACCTTTTGGCGATGGGTATGTTCGTGAAATAGCCCTATCTGACGTACTCAGAGGTGAGATTATCAATGTCGGCACTAGTGGCCACCGTTTAATCGACTTAGAGAATCGTTGGCAGGCCGATGTTCTTGACCATAAACCAACGCTAGTTTCTATCGCAATTGGCATCAACGATACCTGGCGCCGTTACGATGACAA
>CAILBF010000196.1 GCA_903832395.1 uncultured Actinomycetes bacterium
TCACAGGACCCGATTTTGTCGGAATTTTCACAGAAGTCGATGGGAGCGAAGCCGAGGATTTCGAATTCCCAGCTCCTGGGGCTCGTTTTGCATCGGGTGCAGAAGCGGGCGTAGGCGCTGCTTTTTTTACTTGCCCAGGGACGACGACTTGGTCTTGTTGCAAATTAACTGTCACCGTTGGAGACGAGAATTCAAAACCATTAGCACTCAAATGAAGCCAACCATTTTTCTCGCTCACAACAGTCGTTGCCACCTGGGGCGTTCCTGTACTGCTTGTGACTGAGACCGAAGCTTTAATAGGAGCATTTGAAAATCCGTAAATACAGCGAGCAACACTAGATTGCATTAGCAGATCGTAAGTACCCTTGAAAGTATCTGTGCCATTTGGGAGAAAGTGTGGAGCGGCAACTTGGTAATTTAGATTTCCGGCGTTCTTATCGAATGCTGGTGGGCCAGGTGAATATGCGGTGGCATCGGTTGTGACAATTCCTGTTAGCTTTGAGGGATCAACAAAACACTTGTTTGCGCTTTCCAACTCTTGCTGAGTCAAAGAACGGAATGACCAATAGGAAGGAATGACCGTTGCGGTGTTATCTACATGTGGAAGCCATGCATTGAGTTCGGCAATTGCGATGGGTGAATATGGGCTTGGTGCTGTTGTCCAAGCCCGCTGCGAGGGATCACTCCCGATTATGATCGTATTTGAAAATCCTTCCCCGCCCCCGATTCCTTTATATTTTCCGGAGATTGGGTCGTATAGAGCTTGTAGATCCGTTGGCAAATCTGACCACATGTAATGCTTGTAAACCAACGGAACGCCAACGGGTTCGGCGCTCACTGACAAGGTGGTTCTTGCGCTAACTTGAGAAATATTTATTTCAGGATTGGTCATGCGACCGTGGAGCCATCCTGTAGGACTCAGAGAAAGCCGGACTTGTATCGAAAACCTGAACCCAGAAGGGAAAGCTTCCTTCTCAGCACAAAGACCTTCTACAAAAGAGACCTCGGCGCAATTTGTTCCCCCAACACCAGATTCATTCCAAATGTAGTTTCCAGGAGTCGTCTCTAATTTGTTATACCCGGTATTGCAAACTTCACCGGGGCTCTTGCACCATTTTATAGCTTTAAAGCGTTGATCCTCCTGAAGTTGAACCGGAGTTATTGACGCATGGACTGATTGCAAATTAGCTGAGCTATCTGTACTTGCACGTCCCACCATTATAAAAGAGACATAATAGGTATTTCCTGCAGGTCCCTCTGCTCCAGGTATGGTGAATAAACTTCCTGGACCGCCAGAAGGAAGATTTAGTGAAGGTTTTCCAGTGTATTGATTTTGAGCCTTCTCTGGAAAATACCGAGAAAAGCTCCCGGGGAATTCTCTCCCTGTAGTATCGGTAGCCTTGACAGATTCAATGCAATTGATATCACTGGAAGAAGAACAAACTGGAATTTGTGCGTAATAAACAAAATTACCCGCGGATGCACAATTTGGATCATCAAGTGATTGGCAAGTTGGATCGAGTTGATTGTCGTGAATTTTTGTCGTCAGAGGAGCGCTCGGTAAATAGACCATTCTGGCTTCCCAATTGTGTGGTGTTGTCTGGAATCGCCCAGCCTTGATTCGGGTCAATAATGTTTGTTGCGCTTTGGGACGCAGATGTCATAAGAGTTGCGAAACCCAAAGAAATTGTAAGAGTAGCTATCAATGTACGGGACCGACGCTTCATAATCATCCCTCCGATTGATTAATTGCTAGAGTCAAAATACAGGTCAGCAGCTATCATTTCTAGATAAATGAACTGACCTATGAGTGAAACGATTTTATGACGATGCAACAGGCAAAATAAGTGGGCCCAGACGGGCTCGAACCGTCGACCCACGGATTAAAAGTACGTTGTTTCCTTATCCACCTTTGTCCTGCCTTGTTCAGTGAAGTCTACTCCACACGGGGGACATGCGAAAAGGTCGTTAAGGGGTCTTTTCGAGA
>CAILBF010000197.1 GCA_903832395.1 uncultured Actinomycetes bacterium
ACGAAGGATCTGCGGGTAATCATAGTTATGAGAGCCGATACGCTCTCCCCCTCGGGAGGATTCGCATAGCGGCCGAGTGCGCACGCTTGGAAAGCGTGTATAGGGCAACCTATCGAGGGTTCAAATCCCTCATCCTCCGCCGTGCACAGACCCAACTAGTACTACCTTTCGCGTACTCATGTTCAACAAAATTTGCCCTACTTTGACTTAGCACTGCGATCACCATTTGGGGCACTTATTAATTCCGCTATGCGAATAACACAGTCATAGTGAGTTCGCTACTTTCAACCGAGCCTTCCGGGTGAAATTTGCACCCTAGCTTTGCATTCGGTCCATCAGCACGAAGTCCGTTGTTAGCATTTTCTGCTAGCAATACTCCAAGTGAATTAGGTGCCCAACTCTGTGGGAGTGGATTTATTATGACTTTAAATCCCGTAATCAATATCGGGGTGCCAACTGCTGGGTCTTTGCCTGAAGAACTTTTCCCGCGTGTTACGGCCGTACCTAAAGTTCGCCAGACGTTCGTGCCCAATATAGCTTCGCCGTTTGCATCAGTACAAAAGAGAACAGGCTTCTGACTCACGCACACTTTTCCCTTGGCAAAAATCAAACCATTGGGGCAAGTATCTGATTGTGCCCACGCCACCAAAATCTCAGTATTCGGTTGTGCTGGAACAGTTGATACTGCTATTCGATATTGCTCACCAACCCAAACATTTCCTGTCGATTCTGAGGTTTTTATATTGGTTGCATCATGTGGTTGTTGCACACCAACGCAGGCAAGATTTCCGCTGTCATCTGCCGTACAAGTTCCACCTAAGCGAAATTGCGGATTTGGGTCTGTGACTGGGGTTAACTTGACTTTAAAAATCGGCCCCTGCCAGATCCTTTTACCCCCAGGAATATTGGCACAAGCAAATTTCGCACCGTTCACAACGGTGGTGGCGCCTTGCTTAGAACAGGTGGCTCCTGCAATTACAGGAGAAGCTGAAGCATTTATGGCTAAAAGTTGCGCTAGACAAAGCCCAAGGAGACTGGCTAGAAGCAGTTTTTTTCTCATATTCTCAACACCGCCATATTTGCTGATATTTATGCACGAAGCACCTGCACAAAAAACGCTCCTTTCTACGGTCTTAAAATTAGGACCATCTTCAGATTAAAAAGGGGCATTACTTTGAATCAGAGCAAAACCCGCTTAGCAACCATCGTATTAATCGTGACTGCAATGATTGTAAGTACCACCTTTGGCCTCCTCTTCTCTTCCTTACCTCTGAGTGTTGCGGCAGGAAATGCACCGGGTACTCAATGTGTAAAAGCTAGTACAACTGCTAAGTCAGGAAGTATTTCAGTCAAATGTCTAAAGATAGGTAACAAACTTATCTGGCAAAAAGCTACGACTGTTAATACGAACTTGGGAAAGTATGTAATTGGGGATACCGGTCCTGGTGGTGGAAAGATCTTCTACGTAGCCCTAACTTCATTTGCCTGCGGAGCAACTCTTAGCTCAACCTGTAACTACCTAGAGGCTGCACCGACAACCGGTAGAGCCGCTTGGAAAGACGAGGAGTATTTCGCGCCAAACTGGCCGGATGTAGCGCTGGGTGCTACTTCAACGGAAATCGGTACTGGGTATAAAAATACATTGGCGATGACCAGTCTGAATTATCCGCATGATGTTCTAAGACGCACACTGGCTTATCGCGGACCAAACGGTAAAAGTGATTGGTTCATACCTTCCTTATCAGAGCTCGCAGCACTCTTCGCACAGAAAGAAACTGTTGGAGGATTCTTGGATCGCTCCTACTGGTCCTCGTCTGAGGTCTCTGAAGGCCTCACGTATTGCCTGCACTTCAAAAGTCGCGAATTGGAAAAAGGTGGTGGAGCGGAATGGATCTCTGCCGTTCGTCCAGTCCGGGCTTTCTAAATAATCATCTATTTTTCAACACCGCCATATTTGCTGATATTTATGCACGAAGCACCTGCACAAAAAACGCTCCTTTCTACGGTCTTAAAATTAGGACCATCTTCAGATTAAAAAGGGGCATCATCGTGAATCAGAGCAAATCCCGCTTAGCAAGCATCGTATTGATCGTGGCTGCAATGATTGCAAGCACCACTCCATCACATGCAGCATCAGGTGCTACAAAACCCGGAACACCCGTTAAGGCAACTGCTGCAGATAAATTAGAAGTGGGCAAGATTGGTTTTTCTGATGAAAGTTATTGTGATCCAGATAATTGGTCCACCGGACGAAGCAGTCGATCTTGTCTTTCTGCCGATGCGCCTCCTACCTATGTCACGTCCTGGGCCTTTGCGGTAACCAATAAGAGTAAAACCAAATCTGCATCCCAAGTACGGGCACAAGTAACTTTCTTGGATAAAACCGGAACCATATTACTTCAAACTATTGTCACAGTAGCCCGCGAAATCAAACCCGGCAAAGTTTCTTATGCTGCATCTAGTAGAAAGTTATCTGATGCTGGCATCACGGGAGTCACAACTGCGACGGTAAAATTGGTGAATCCAACGTGGATTGTTCCCTCAACTAAAATCTATCAAAACCCAATTTCGCTCAATATTACCCCTGGTGATTTGGATGTTTACAAATGCCAAATAGTGGAACCATGCGCAACAGAGGGGGGCCTCCCCGAACAGGGCGATCATATAAAGATTGAAGGTGACGGTGTTTTCACCCTAAGAGGCCCAGCTGCGAGTCTTCCTGTAGTCGTGGTCTTTTTGAATTTGCAAGGTGATCCAATTGGTGGATGGTCAGGAATAGAATTTAAGGCCTTGGGAAACTGCTGTAACGGCCCGTCAGCTGTCTGGGATTTTAAAACTGGCTCTCAACAAGTTAATTTTAGTGGAACTATGACAAGGTTTGAACTTGCAAATACCGCTACATATCTTTTTGTACCTCAAATTTGATAACGGATCCTAAGACACTTCGGTCGTTGGCAGATATGAATCAATACGTCAAGAAGTCCATGGTTTGGCTCAGCATGATCGCTTTAATTAGCGGACAGTCTCTGATACTCCCTGAAGCGCAAGCGGCCACCACTTACGTGGATACAACCTTCACCGTCAATGATCAGAGCTATGCAGCTATTGATTTCCTAGCCCCACGAGCAGGTGACTATCAAGTCTCATTTTTTACCGATGGCGACGAAGTTGGCGGAGTTGCAGTAGTTGTTGCAGACCCCGGGGGGGAGATTTATTCAATAGATTTCTCTACAAATGAGCTGCCATTAGTTTTTACTCTTGATCAAGGTGGCATTTACACATTTCTTGTAACTCTCGGCTTAGATCAACCAGAATCCAAAATAGATATTGTGATTGGAGATGCTCAAGTTGTGACAGAAGAAAGCACTCCGACAAAAGCGCCAGGGAATACGCCGGTGAAGATTATTCAAAAGTATTCCCTACCCAAGAAAACAGCAATTCAAGTTAGCCAGGAACTGACTACAAAATACCGATACATGTACTTCGTTAATAACGACAAAGTGCTGAAAGATGTATTCGGAACTACCTGGAAGAATGCATTTGGATTCATGTCTAGAGATTCAAAATCTGCTCTAGGTGGGAAATTCATTTTTTCTGGCAAACTACCGGCTAAGTATCGAACGAAAGTAGAAATTACAGAATTTGCAAAAGACCAGAATGCAAAGCTGGAGACATTTACCGTAAGTCAAAGAGATATAATTGTGGATTCTAAAAGTGGTGTAAACGCACTGACCTTCACATCTTCAGAGGGAAAGATCCGCGGTAGTAGTAGATACGTAGCACAACTTTATCTTTATGACAGCAGTACAAATAAACTCGCCTACTATAGAAATGCAGATGTAAGCCTTGACTACAAAATGTCGCTGCTCTGCTCCTCTACGTTATTGACGCTCACCACTTTGAAGGATACAAGCGTTGGTTTCTTGAAATCTGTTTCGCTGCTTTCAACCGCTGTCAATGGGGTCTTCACTGAAGTAATTGGTAAAGGACCTTTGGCAAAGATCGATCGAACTAAGATTCTTGGCAAGCTTCTGTCACTTAATAAAGCCGGAACAATCGCTAACCAAGGATTAGACCTCATTGAATTCGCTGGGGCTGTCGGTGCGGGGGATCGAGTACAGATGACAGTTTTGGTGAAAGGCAAGATAACAAAAGAGCTCAAGGATAAATTCGGCGCCACACGCTCCTCCACGGCGGGTCAGTTCTACATGGTCGTTGATGCCACTCGCGAACAATCCGCTGACTTGGTTAAGTTCATGGCCACCCAGGGCAATTCAAACGGAAATCTAATTACAGCCAACTGCGCGAGATAACCCCTCCATTTCATTAAAAATTATAATTCTAAGTCAGAAGGTGGCGAAAATTAAGTTGGGAGAAATGGCATTTTTAAAGTTTCATGCTGAGCCAAAGATAATTCAGCAGTTTACTATAGGCGCCCCCAAATATGGAGAATGTTACTTTACTACGACTTCCGGGAACAGACTTGATTTTTATCAAACTCATTTTTATTCCAAACCAGGAGAACTTTCTAGCAATGATTTTACTTTTGGAAGACTCTCTCAAATTCCGATCCCAATTGCCTCGAAAACCAAAGCAAAAGTAAAGAAAAGGCACTAAGTGATACGCAACCCATTTAGAAAACCTTACGTCTTTAGCAAGAGGTGGGCTGTCTGGTTAGTAGTTGGCGTTCCATTTATTCTGTATGCAGATCTCACAGACCCAAGTGCGAAGAAATCTGACGTTGTGAGCACAACCCTTTTGGCCTTTTTTATTTCAGTTTTGGCTCCCTGGGCCATCATGCGGATAAGCCGCGCTTCAATGGGCAAGAGTCCTCAAGGGAAAACTTACGATGACGATGGCGACGTTATTGACGGCGAAGTCCTCAATCTTAACCTCGGATATCGGCCAAGAGTGCGAGTTCGAGCACGTTTAATCAAT
>CAILBF010000198.1 GCA_903832395.1 uncultured Actinomycetes bacterium
CAGCGTGCAGGGCTATCGCGTACATCAGTCTATGAATATTTTAGTAGCAGCTCGGATTTAGTAGCGGATTTGGTTATCGATGAACTCCACAACTTTGCCTCAATTTTAGAAACTGCCGTTGGCGATTGCGCAGATCCATTTGGGTGCATCGACTCGTGGGTATCTGCCGCCTTGCAATACATTGCCGATGGACGACACTTGCTGGCTAAAGCTTTGAATGCAACGTCGTTGCCACAAGATCGCGCCGCAGCAATCGGTTCAGCTCACCGAGCTTTGCTCGCACCGCTACATAAAGCGCTAACTCAGATAGGTGTTAAAGATATTTCACAGGCCCTTGCCTATATTCAAGCAACGACCGATGTTGCAACGAAGCGAATTGAAGCCGGCCATGATGCAGAGGCAGAGATTAAAACTGCAACTGCGTTCTGCACCAGTGGCCTGGCATCGCTTTAATTACTTAACTTTTAAAACCACTCGCAAGTTCAGCGGGGAGTAAAGCCCGCTTTGTCCACGTGCTCCAGCAACAACCGTGCAAGTTCCTTTTTTGGCAGTGAGAACATTTTTAGTCGTTGTGCAACTTCCAGTGCCTAAATACGTTACAGGCTCACCGAAATTAGTTTTGGTTGCGAGTGTTGCTTTCTTATTAGTTCCAAGTTTGATGGTTGGAATTGTCTGAACTCCAAGAGCTAGTTCTAATGGGAAATGTGCTGTGTAACCAGCAACAGATAGTGATCCAGGGGAGGTAATTGCAATATCGCAGAAACCCGAACCCTTAAGCGCAGTAATTGACATGGCCTTTAACGCACATGCTGGTGCAAGTGAGTCATACGTCAGCGTTGCACCGGATTGCGCGGTCGCAGTAAGAGTTGCTAGTTGGCGATAGGCAATCTTCATTGGAACCTGTGCACTGAGCACTTGACCATTAATACTTGCAGTGATGACGTCAGTTGGTCGGGTTGCCAATTGAGCCGATGCTTTGAAAGTAAGTGCGATAAATTGATCTTGGCTTAAATCCGTGGGCAAAGTATGGTCAAAACGTAAAAAGATTCCACATTTAGAAACCGTGCAATCTACGGCCGTTGATCCCGATGTAAAAGTTGCAGTTGGCTTGAGAACAATGTCGGCAGTCGGTGTAAAAGATGCGCCGGTTGAAGTAGATACCCAAAGTTGAACAGCTGCATTACACAGCGTTGGGCGAACTCCTGCATCGCCTTGCACGCACTCCATTACATAGAGCCCACCCGCAGTTGGAAAGTTTGACAGTGCGATATGAATAGAAGCTGGAGAGTCCAGATTAGTAAGTGGCCCGCCAGCAAACGTAGTTTGCGCGGCCTGGGCGCTGGTCGGTACCAAAATCGATGCTACAAGGGCTGCGATTATGACTAGCTTCTTCATTTTTTCTCCTAGTTATTTGATTGTTATTGGAATGAAAAGGTCATAACTTCTATCGTCGGTTCGCAAATGATCGGCGCGTACAGTTATTGCACATTTGATTTTGCTGCAATCAAATTTTCCGATCATTTTGGAAATCTTTAGTTTTTTTGTAAATCGCCCGCCTGGTTGAAAATCCTCGGCTAAACCAATGCCATAGGGAGGCGGGTTAGATGAGATCCAAAATGATGCTTCACCAGTTCCAGCCTTATTTACTCCGCCGCCGCAGGGAGTTGGTGCTGCACCTTTTTTTGGAACTACGCAGAAGCCAAGATAAATTCCAACCGTTTCATCGAAATGGTTTCCAATGACCGTGACCATTGCGCCAGATTTCACAGCTGTAATCGAGGCGCTCAAACTCTGACCGCCTGAGCCTTTTACTACTTTAGGGGCGGCATTAGCTGGAGTGATCATGAGTGAGGCAAGAGCCAACGAAATGACGGTTACGCCCAATTTCCTCATGGGTCCAACTCTAAGAGTTAGATGTACAAGGCTTATCCGACAGAACACGCCAATCTGTCAGGCAAAGTTTTGACACAATACCTCTGTGAGAAAAAGCGTCCTATTACTAGCGATTCTCGCAGGACTCACTGGATGTACTTCCTCCCAAGCAACTCACAGTTATACGATTTCGCAAAGCGATGTCACGTCGGTGTCGCTTTCGAACGCATCAACTTTTATAGTCTCGCGCGTAGTTGTACTTGCAAATGGCGTTGCCGAAATTATGAACTCATTGAATGCCACATCAATCCTCGTGGGCCGAGATATTTCAAGTACGGAAGTTGCACTTAAAAATATTCCGATTGTGACGTCGGGCCATCAAGTTATTTCAGAAAAAGTAATCGCCCTCAAGCCCGATCTAGTGATTATCGATGCATCAACCGGACCGAAAGCGGCGTTAGATCAAATTAAAAGCGCTGGGATTAAAATCATCCAAACTCCCGAGAGCTGGACGTTGAGCGACCTTGCGAAAAAAGTAAGCGCGGTAGGCGTGGCCATAGGTGCGCCAGCTCAAGCCCACGACTTAATCGTTGAAATGGCTAAAGTGGCACAATCGCATCGCGTTGCCAATTCACCTCGGATTGCATTTCTATACGTGCGGGGGACAAGTGCAATCTACTTAATCGGCGGTCCAGGCTCTGGGGCTGACTCACTCATTCAATCGATCGGCGGGGTTGATGTCGGGGCAGCTAGTTTAAAACACCCCTTTAATACACTGACCCCTGAGGCGTTAGCGGCAGCTAACCCAGATGTCATTCTGGTTATGTCTAAAGGGTTGGAATCGGTGGGGGGAATATCTGGTTTGTTAAAACTTCCTGGTGTTGCCCAAACAAATGCGGGAAAGAATTCCCGAGTCATTGATGTCGATGATTCGCTATTGCTCTCCTTTGGCCCGCGTACGCCATCACTGCTAAATGCGCTAACGGTCGCGCTTACGAAGGTCCTGGCATGAAGAAATTTGCTTCGCTCATTAATGCGCTTCTATTGGTTGCTTTTATTCTTGTAGCACTCTCCGTTGGTGCCACGCATATCGATCATTTTTGGTCGGCATTAATGCACCCAGGTACTAATGAAATTTTGTGGCAGATTCGCATGCCACGAGTATTAGCCGCCGTTTTAGTGGGTGCGGCTTTAGGTATTGCCGGGCTTATGGCGCAAGGTGCCTGTAACAATGCTTTGGCTGAACCGGCAATTTTAGGAACTTCGGCCGGAGCATCACTCGGCGCAGTCGTTGCAATTCTCTTTGGAGTAGTTCAAGTTGGTTCACTCGGTGCAATTGCATGCGGTGCAATCGGGGCGCTCGGTGCAACGGCCTTAACTTTTAAACTCGCATCGCTTCGCAGCAATCTCTCCTCTTTCGCACTCATCATTGTAGGCATTGCAGTCTCGGCATCGTTAACTGCAATTGTTGGTCTTTCGGCAACCATGGTCACTCGCGCAGATGCTCGATCGATTTCTTTCTGGAATTTTGGTTCGCTCTCATTGATTACCAATAGCAATTTATTTGGTCTTTGCGCCGTCACGATTATTGGTGGGGCAATCGCTTGGAAAATTGCTCCCGCTCTCGACCTGCTCTCACTCGGGGATGCAACGGCCTTTCACTTAGGCGTAGATATCCGCAAAGCTCGTATCACCGCGCTCCTTGCACTTTCGATTTTAGCTGGCGGGGCAGTGAGCACAGTTGGGACAATTGCATTTCTTGGTTTAGCTGCGCCCCATATCGCACGCTTTATCTATGGCCCGGCACACCGATTCCTCATTATCCAAAGCGGACTTATCGGCGCCACACTGTTAGTTCTAGCCGATACTGCCGCGCGCACAATTGCCCAACCCAATGAACTTCCAATTGGCTTAGTGACATCGTTGATTGGTGCACCCATTTTGATCGCCTTGGTTGCTGTGCGAAATACAACGTGGAGAACACCATGATTACTATTAACGAAATCACCATTGTGCGCGATGGCCGCGAAATTATTTATGACTACTCAGAGCAAATTCCAGCTGGCTCCATAACGGTCATCGTTGGTCCCAACGGTTGCGGTAAATCGACGTTATTGGCCGCAATTGCCGGTGACATAGTGCCCAGCAAAGGAACAATCACGATTGATGAGGCTCATCCACCGTTGACTTCGGCCCGGGAATTAGCAACGTTGCGCGCGATGGCGATACAGAATCAGTTTTATACCTTGGGTTTTTCAGTCCGCCAAATTATTGAAATGGCTGGTTCTGCCGAAAAAGTAATGGAGCAACTTCACTTAAGGCACATTGCCGATCGTCATGTAACGACGTTGTCAGGAGGCGAATCTCAACGTGTTGCGATTGCCCAAGCCATTGCACAAAACGCACCAGTTCTTTTATTAGATGAACCTTTTGCCGCCCAAGATGTAGATAGTCGTAAGCGAATTATTAATGTGATACGCGAGTTAGCAGATTCAGGAACTACCGTGGTTGTAGTAGCTCATTCAAGTGAGAGCGACCTATCGTGGGCCGATAAAATCATTAAGGATTTCGCGTAAAGCTGGCCAAGACTTCCCAAAGCTAGGATGCAGATTTAAATCAGCTGCCGAATCAATATCTACCCAACGAACTTCATGCGACTCATCGTTGACTTCATGGGCGATGAGATCTGCACTCGCCCGCGCAATAACGGTGTCATAGCGCCAACTGCCATGATCATCGCTAAAAGTATGTAGTGGTTCGATGAACTGTGGGTCGACCCCAGTCTCTTCAATCGCCTCGCGAATAGCGCCTTGAATGACGCTCTCATGACTATCGCGCGCACCTCCAGGAATTCCCCACGTATCTCCGTTGTGAACCCAAGGGGCTCGATGTTGCAGCAGAATTTCTCGTCCGCGCACTAAGAGAATTCCAGCGGCACCGTGTAAGCCCCAGTGCTTATTTCCACAGTCGCACTGGACCCAGCCATCTCCGTCTCGCGCAACCATGAACTAAGAGTGTCACAACTATCCACAGTTGGTGCGCTGAGGTAGGGAATAGGTCGGTGTGCGCACTTATCGTCGCGAACATGAAATTGATAAAAACCCTGAGTATGGGCCTGCTCTTTGCTTTCCCCTCTACGGCCTTTGCCGACTGTGTTGAGACGGCATGTGTCGATGTCTTTACCGCGAACAACCAGATAATTATCGAGGCTCATAAGGGCAGCGCCACTTCCACCGTGAAAAAGCGCACTATTCCTAAGCCGACGCCTTCGCCAACGTTGTGGTTTCCACCTAAGCCGACACCATCACCAAAGCCTTACGTAAAACGTACGTATAAGCCCAGAACAGCCAAGCCTTCAGTTATTGCACAAACCGCCAATTTAAGTGATCGCCTCATCAAGCTTCTTCCCACCGGCGGAGTTGCATACCAACCTGAGTTTGAAGCGTTGCGCAATGTGCCAGTAATTTTCTGGATCGATGTTCCGCAGATATTTCAAAGTCGCGTCAACATTATCGGAGAGATTGTCGATGTCGCATTGCGTCCAGGTTTTATTTGGTCTTTTGGTGATGGCTATATGTGGGCAACAACTATTACAGGTGCGCCCTTCCCTAAACAAACTATTACGCATACCTATTCAAAACCCGGAACTTATTCAGTCGTTGTAGTAACAACGTGGAACGGCAGTTTCACTCACAACGGCGCAGTACGTGCAATAAGTGGCGAAATTGTTAAAACCTCGGTGGCAACCGTCACCGTTGTATCGGCCCCTACTCGATTCACGAAATGAGAAGACTATGACTACAGAAAAAGAAGGATTATCAATCGCCTCAAAGGCCCAATCGCGAGAGGTCGCATTCGTTGCTCTCGTTCGAAGTTTCGCGGTGATTGAGGATTCACCAGATATCAACGATTGCCAGCGAGATGGCGCAACTGCCGTTATTGATTTAGCTGGCGAGTATGAAAAATGTGGGGAGTCCGCTAGCCCGCACAATATCGCTCGAGTCTTAGGGCGACTGAGTGATATTCAAGTTCGCGACTTTGCTCTGGGTTCTCACAGCATCCAAAGCTTTTCAACGTACTGGGGGATGTGGCATTACTTATTACAGATTGCGCCCGAAGGCTTTGTTGCACCTGTTGCCTGTTTGTTTGCAACTCTGGCCTACGAACGGGGAGATATCCCACTTGCCTATCAAGCCCTTGATCGAGCAACCATTGATCAACCTAACTATTCATTAACCACGCTGCTTCGCCGAGTCTTTGGTTCGGGTTGGCCAGCTGCCGCCTTTGCTGCGATGCGTACCGAGCTTCACCCAAAGGTCACGGCAGGGATTTTTGACTAACTATTTCCCTCTGTTAGAGTTCTCCCAGGTCACGAGTTCTAGTGTTTAGCCCCGGCTTACTAGACGGCAACCCTCCACCACGGTGGGGTGCTCCGGGTGAAGACCAGATCGATAGCAACAACGCCATCGATAAGCGTGGATCACTCGAACCGTATTAGTACTGCCAGCGTCGGCATATATACATGAGTGGTCCCCTAACTGGGAGGAACGAACTACATGTCGTCATTTACATTCGAAGAGGCAGCTTTTGAAACCCGTCAGATTCACGCCGGGCAAGTTGCAGATCCAACAACTGGCGCTCGCGCGCTACCGCTATATCAGACCACTGCCTATCAATTCCGTGACACTAAACATGCTGCGGATTTATTTGGACTCGCAGAGCTTGGAAATATCTATACCCGCATTATGAATCCGACGCAGGATGTTGTTGAAAAACGTATCGCATCTCTTGAAGGCGGCGTTGCAGCACTGCTTCTAGCATCGGGATCGGCAGCTACTACTTTTGCAGTGTTAGCAGTTGCAACTGCGGGAGATCACATAGTCTCTTCTAAGTATCTCTATGGTGGAACGTATAACTTGTTCCATTACACCTTGCCCACTTTTGGTGTTGAAGTTACTTTCGTTGATAATCCCAATGACCCAGAGGAATGGCGCAAAGCTGTACGTCCAAATACCAAAGCATTTTTCGGTGAGACGATTTCAAATCCTAATAACGATATTTTGGATATTGCCGCCGTCGCTAAAGTTGCACACGAGAACCATGTCCCACTAATCGTTGATAACACTGTTGCAACTCCATATGTCATTAGACCAATTGAGTTCGGTGCCGATGTTGTTGTTCACTCAGCAACTAAGTTCTTATCTGGTCACGGAAACGCAGTTGTGGGCGCAATCGTTGATTCAGGTAACTTTGATTACGCGCTCTATCCAGAAAAATTCACAAGTTTTAATACTCCAGATCCTTCGTATCATGGCCTGGTCTATGCCCAAGCTCTCGGAGTTGGAAGCGCCTTTGGTGCAAACCTGGCCTATATCTTCAAGATTCGTTTAACGTTGCTTCGCGATATTGGAGCTGCAGTTAGTCCATTTAACGCCTGGCTTCTTGCCCAAGGTCTTGAGACGTTAACGCTTCGCATGAAGCAGCATTTAGAAAATGCTAAGGCCGTTGCAACATGGCTTGCAGCTCACCCACAAGTAGAGAAAGTGAACTATTCGTGGCTTCCAAACTCTCCTTATAACAAGCTGGCTACAAAGTATGCGCCAAAGGGCTCCGGCTCGGTTCTATCCTTCGAAATCAAGGGCGGGATCGAGGCTGGCCGAAAGTTCGTAGAGGCGTTGACTCTGCACTCACACGTTGCAAATATCGGCGATGTGCGATCACTGGTTATTCATCCAGCGTCTACGACGCATTCGCAGTTATCTGCCGAAGAGTTATTAAATGCGGGAGTAAATCCTGGATTGATTCGACTATCGGTCGGTCTTGAAGACATCGACGACATTAAGGCCGATTTGGCCGATGGATTTGCTGCAGCGTTTTGAGTCAAACTAGCGGTTTAGTTACCGGGGCATGGCTTGAAACCCATGCACCCGGTGATCGCCGTTTCATAAATATCGGTGACTTGCTTCTAGAAGATGGCGAAACGCTAGAAAATATAACTATCGCTTACCAAAGCTGGGGCGCGTTAAACAATAAAAAAGATAATGCGATTCTGGTTAACCATGCGATGACTGGCTGGTCAGATGTGCCTGGTTGGTGGCCTTCAATGGTGGGCCCTGGATTGCCATTTGATACCGATAAATATTTTGTGGTCTGTCCAAATGTGATTGGTGGCTGTCAGGGGAGTACCGGGCCATCATCGATCGCCCCTGATGGAAAACGCTATGGCTCTCGCTATCCATCGGTGACAATTAGAGACCTGGTGGCCGCTGAAGACGCCGTTAGCGACGCTCTCGGTATTGCTAAGTATCGACTTGCCGTTGGACCTTCCCTTGGCGG
>CAILBF010000199.1 GCA_903832395.1 uncultured Actinomycetes bacterium
AAGCGCAAATGGAAGTTTATGCGCGATACCGTCTTGTGAGTCAGTAAAGTCTGCGGCCGCACCACCGATCAGCGTTCCAGCAGGTTTATCTAATGCGCGAATTGCATGAATAACCGTCTCTGATGCGGTAGTTCGCGATGCAACCGAAGAGATAACTTGAACTCGAATATCTTGGCCGTACGTTTCTAGAGTACCAATTCGAACGATGCCATCAATGACCTTCACTTTATTTAGAAACTTTGAGATCTGATCTTCTTGACCAACACCGTTGGGTACGACAACTTCGATTGGACTTCCGGTTAAACCATCGAAGCGGTTTTCAATAATTTGAGAAGAGATTGCTGCGCGATCAGTTGCAGGCAAGACGCGTGAATCAATTTGGGCAAAACCAATGTTGCTAATTGGCAAGGCCATGATTGCCAATACTGCGATGACTGCGATTACAACTGGAATTGGGCGGCGCATCACAGTTCGAGCAGTATGTGCCCAACGCCCGTCTTCCTTTGGGGTAATTGCACTTTTGCGGACCACACCCTTATCTACCTTCTCACCAAGAATTGCCAGAAGTGCCGGAAGAGCGATGACCGCTCCGACAATTGCTAATGAAATTACAGCGATGCCTGCGTAACCAAAGGATTTAAGAAAGTTAAGTGGGAAGAAGAGGAGTGATGCCATTGTTACAAGGACAGTTAAGCCAGAGTAGAAAACGGTTTTGCCAGCCGTAGCAACCATCGCAATTACCGACTCGTCAACGCTCTTTCCGTGGTGGAGCTCTTCACGGAATCGATTGACCATAAGTAATGCGTAGTCGATACCCAGGCCAAGGCCCAATCCAGTGATGAGGTTGAGGGCAAAGACACTTACATTGGTGAAATGGGTTAAGAGGTAGATAAGGAAAAACGAGCCCAAAATGGCGGTGACACCAACAAAAAGAGGCATTGCTGAGGCAACCATCGCACCAAAGACAAAGATCAGTAACAAAAATGTTAGTGGAATTGCAATTGATTCGGCGACAAATAAATCTTTTTCAATTTTATGATTAATTGCATGAGTAATGACGGCGCCTCCACCGGCATAAACTGAAAGTCCTTGGTAGTTCCCGTCAAAGCGTTTTTGAATTTGCGCGCCAAGTGCGCTGTAACCTTTGAAATCATTAGCTTTTAAGTTGGCATAGACAAGAATGAAACCGGCTTTGCCATCTTTAGATCGCATCGTTGGAGCGCCGCCTGTGGACCAGTAAGAGTAAGTTTTAGAAATACCCGTAACGTTCAAAATCTCTTTTTCTAGCGAACGTGCTCTTTGCGCAACTTGAGGATCATCGATGCCAGCTTTTGAGTCAACTACTAAAGTGACAACTGGCTCCTGGACTTTAAACTTTTTAATAATGTATTCGGTTGCTCTCGCGGATTCGCTGTTTTTGTCTGAATAACCACCACTGTCGAGCTTGCCAAATGCTAATGAGCCAATGCCGCCGGCGACTAACGTACCTAGTAAGAAAAGAACAAGAACGCCTTTTTTGCGGTGAACTATGAAACGGCCCAACTTCTCAAACACTTTCAACCCAGCCCTTCTACGACTAGAATAATTCCTATGAGCGAACTCTTTCCTACGGTTACATCGGATGAAATTGATCCTGATGCCGCCGCCGAAGCGGCAAAACGCGACGAAGAGATTAAGTCAGATAAGCCCCCACACCACGAAGATTAATCGCTCTTAGGCGCGGGCGCGACTGGAGCAGCAGGAGTGCTCTCACTCGTTGTTTTCTTTTTTACGGAATCAGTTTTATAAAACCCTGAGCCTTTAAAAACTACACCGACAGCAGAGTAAATCTTTCTAATTTCGCCCTTGCATTCTGGGCACTTAGTTAGTGAATCATCAGAAAAAGATTGGACCACCTCGAAGGCGTGAGAGCAGGCATTGCAGGCATATTGGTATGTAGGCATGTCCGCTCCGCTCTCAGGCAATAACCCCTCGATTGGGGTAGATACTAAGTCTAAAGAAGTGGCACGATAGGGTCGAATCGAGACTAACGGAAGCGGGATTTACGTGAAAATCAAGGGCTTAGCTGCGCTGCTGATCACCTTTGTTTGTCTGGGTATGTCGAGCGCTTCGGCTAACTCACTAATCACAACATCGCCTACAAGTGGATCGACACTTACCACTCCACCTAGCTCGGTAACTCTCACATCTCAAATTGCGTTGATCGCGGATGCAAACGAGTTAACAGTGACAGATCCTTCTGGAATTCGCGTTGACGATGGAACTATTACGGTTGATGGCGTCACTGCAACTGTGGGTTTGAAACCTTTGACAGTTTCTGGCATTTATCAAGTGGCCTATGTTCTCTATGCCGAAGGCGAAGTTCCGCTACAAGGAACGTACACATTTAATTTTTCAGCTCCAACTGTAATTAAGCCAAGTGAACCGACACCAACCCCAACGCAATCACAAACTCCGGCGAGCAGCAGTTGGGGAACAAATGTTTTTGTCATTGCAATGTTAGTAGTTGCATTTTTTGTTTTCATCGGCTTAATTCTTTATGCAAGAAAACTCTTTAGGGCGAGATGATTGCATTAACAACCTTATTTAAATATCTTTCGCTCATTGGCAGTTTTACCGTAATCGGAACACTCCTTTCAATGTCCTTTCTGCTCTTAGATGCAGAAGGCAAACTCTCTACATCTTCAGAAAAACTGCGCCGCCTTCTCTGGGGAAGTGCACTTCTTTGGTTTTTGGGGAGTCTGGGCACAATCGTTTTCACGCTTGCTTCTATTTTAGGGGCGTCAATATCTACCGCTTTTGATCCAACAGTTCTTCGCTCTTTCATAACCCAAGTCACTTTAGGGCAGTATTTAGCTTTTGAAGCCGTGATTGCACTAATTATTGCAACGCTAGCTTTTCGTGTTCGTCGAATTCTCTCATCGGTATTTTTACTTCTCCTTTCATTGATTGGTTTAGTTGCACCGGTTTTTCAAAGCCATTCAGCATCCAGCGGTTCACACGGATTAGCGATAGGTTCATTAGTTATCCATGTGGTGGCCCTGTCGATTTGGGTAGGTGGAGTAATAGCTTTAGCCCTCTTAGACCCGCAAGATCGGGCAATTGCAGTGCCCCGCTTTAGCGAATTAGCTCTGTGGTCAGTTATTGCCGTCGTTGCAAGTGGCACCGTAAATGCTTGGGCTCGTTTAGACTTCAAAGATGCATGGAATACCGCTTACGCATATGTAGTTATTGCGAAAATTGTTTTTACAATAATTTTAATTGCAATCGGGTACTTGCATCGTAAGAATTTGGCTAATCGCGAGAGTATCGATTGGTTAGGTTTTGGGCGATTGATTTTTGCCGAAGCTCTCATAATGATATCTACTGTCGCAATGGGAGCTTGGCTTTCATCCAACCAAGCACCGAGGCGCCCAGGTGAATCGAAATTTGATCCAGCAATTGCAGTGGCTGGAATCTCAACGCCACCTCGACCTACATGGGGTCGCGTCTTTTTTAGCTATGAACCCGATGCGTTGATGATTGGAATCTTAATTACGGCAGTTGCGCTATATGTAAAGGGAGTACTGGTTCTAACTCGCCGCGGAGACAAATGGCCAGTCGGTCGTAGCGTAGCTTTCGGCCTTGGAATCGCGGGAATTGATTTTGCAACAAGTGGCGGGTTGGGTTTATATGCCCACTTTGCTTTTTCATATCACATGGTTGCGCATATGGTTTTAGGAATGATTGCACCCATAGGAATTATTTTAGGTGCACCAATCACTCTCGCACTTCGAACTTTGCCACAAGGCCGCAATAAAAGTGAACGTGGTGTACGGGGAACTTTACTTACTGCTTTGCACTCTAAGTTGGCAGTTTTTTATACCTACCCACTTGTTGCCCTAGCTTTGTTTGACGGCTCTTTGTTTGCACTTTATTTCACTGGCCTCTTTGGATCAATGATGCAAAGTCATGCCGGCCATTTCTTTATGAATATTCATTTTATTCTCTCGGGACTTCTTTTCTTCCACGTCATAATCGGTATCGATCCGAACCCACGCCGCGTTCCCCATTTAGTCCGAATCGTTATCGTGTTTGCTGCGATGAGCATTCACGCATTTTTCTCAGTTGCCTTGATGTCATCTACAACGCTGATAGATCAAGGCTATTTTGCCTCCCTCAAAACGCCTTGGCTCACCGATCTCTTAGCCGATCAACAGTTAGGTGGCTCTATCGGTTGGGCAATGGGTGAGATTCCAATTCTTTTGGCACTGATTGCAACCTTTATTAGTTGGGTCAAAGATGATTCACGAGAAACAAAGAGAATTGATCGCAATACCGCCAGACAAGCGGCAATGGGGCAGCCCGATGAGCTAGCCGATTACAACCAGTATTTACAGGAACTAGCCAAGCGCGATGGGAGTGCGAGTTAATGGAAAACTTATTTGATTTACCTAGTGAATATAAAGAGCTACGTGCAAGTGTGCGCGCGCTTTCAACCAAGGAAATTGCCCCCTTTGCACAATCTGTCGATGAAGACCATCGATATCCGCAAGAGGCTGCCGATGCACTGCAAAAAGCCGGTCTAAGTGCGGCACATGTGCCGACGCAATATGGTGGAGATGGCGCCGACGCACTCGCTACGGTCATAATTATTGAGGAGGTGGCGCGCGTCTGTGGTGCCTCTTCTCTGATACCAGCCGTTAATAAATTGGGTTCTTTACCTTTAATTTTGGGTGGAAGTGATGAACAGAAGCAGCGTTGGCTTCCACAGTTAGTTGCTGGAAAAGGTTTTTCCTACTGCCTGTCTGAATCTGATGCAGGTTCTGATGCATCTGCGCTTCGGACAAAAGTTGTGCGCGATGGCGATGGTTGGATTCTGAATGGAAGCAAGAAGTGGATCTCAAATGCGGGAGAGTCCGAATATTATACTGTCATCGCTCAAGGTGATGCGTCACTAGGCTCTAAAGGCATTACCGCTTTTATAGTTGAAAAATCAGATCCGGGATTAACTTTTGGCGCACCAGAAAAGAAAATGGGCTTTAGGGGTTCTCCTACACGGGAAGTTTATTTTGACAATATAAAACTCGATGATAATCGCAGAATTAGCGACATTGGTGGCGGTTATTCATTAGCAATGGATACTTTGGATCACACGCGAATTACGATTGCAGCACAGGCACTTGGTTTAGCTCAAGGGGCATTTGATGTTGCAACCAAGTATTCACATGAACGCAAGCAATTTGGGAAAGAGATTTTTGATTTTCAAGGGATTCAGTTTATGTTGGCCGATATGGCGATGAATATCGAAGCTGCACGTCAACTCACATATGCCGCGGCAGTAAAGAGCGAAAATGGCGAAAAAGATCTGCGTTTTTTCTCAGCTGCAAGTAAATGTTTTACAAGTGATATGGCGATGAAAGTGACTCAAGATGCAATTCAAGTCTTAGGTGGATATGGATATGTCTCTGACTATCCAGTGGAGCGAATGATGCGCGATGCTAAATTAACTCAGATTTACGAAGGAACAAATCAGATTCAACGCATAGTTATGGCGCGCAATCTCCCAACTATTAACGTTTAAATCGCACGACAATCGATGGCGTAGCTGCAGCATCCAAAGCCATGTCGTGTGCCTCTCGAGGCAAACTCTCACTCGTTAGTTCGCCGGGATGGACTAAACCAATTTTCCAGCCTGGAAGATACTCAAGTGCGCGATCGTAATATCCGCCGCCTTGACCTAAACGATAACCCTCTTGATCGATATGCAAAGCTGGAACAATCATGACATCGATGCCGCTTAAATCCAGAGTTGGGTTGCCGATGGGTTCAGATAGTTTCTTAGTGATCTTAAGCTCCTTAGCATCGCCCTTCCATTCAATCCACTCGAGAATTTCGCCATTTACTCGGGGCAGAAGCAATATTTTCCCAGCTTTTAGAAGCGCCTGATTGACTTCCGTTGTGCTTGGTTCATCACCATATGAAAAGTAGGAAGTAATTGTTGTTGCCGCAACAATTTCTGGCAATTGCAAAATAATATTGAAATTCGAGGGGATAAATTTTTGAGTCCGCTCGCGCCGTAAACGTTCGCGTAGCTCTTTTTTAGCGTTGTTCTGATTCATTGCCTATCTCCCAGTAATTTGTGGGCCTAAATCCCAAAGAAAGCCCAACCCAACAAGTATGGTGTGATTATGGCAGAGCACACACGAGTAGATGAGTTTCTCACCTCACTTCTTGCAATCTGCAAACCTTTAGATTCCTTTGAGATGCCACTACTGGATGCCCACGGAGCAACGCTCTCGGAGGACATTTTTGCGGGTGAACGTTTAGTCATGCACTCTGGGAGTCGAATTCGTTCGACTCAGATTGGCCTGGCTGCATCGATTGGTCGCGACCATTTGCCCACCCGCCCACATCCACGGGTTGTCGTTCTCTCAGCCGGCCCAGATCTTGTTGAACCGGGTAAAGCTCTCTCGGGTGAAGAAGAGTTTGAAACAAATTCATGGCTACTGACAACCGCCGTACGTGAAGTTGGCGCAGTTGCTTATCGTGTTCATTCAATCCCGAATAATGAAGATGAACTTCAAAAAGTTATTGAGGATCAGCTGGTACGCGCCGACTTAATTATTATTAGTGGTGAGCGACAAGATGACTCTTTTGATCTCATTACTCGCACACTTTCTCGCTTGGGCGACATAACAACGGTCGATATGGCCATTGAAATGAATGGACGCCATAACTATGGCCAGATTGGCCCCGATAAAACTCCAGTTGTAACTCTGCCAGGTGATCCAATCGCGGCATATATTTCCTTTGAACTCTTCGTGCGCCCGATGATTCGGACGATGCTCGGTGCGGCAACGATTCATCGCCCCTCGGTTAAAGCAAAGCTCGAAAAAGCTATTGAGTCGGCTCCAGGCATGCGAACATACATTCGAGCAACACTTTCAGAAGATGCACAATCGGTACTGCCACTATCTAGCCAGGAAGAGCTCTCGACCCTCTCCGATGCGAATGCCTTTATTGCCGTCAGCGAAAAGGAAACTCATTTATCAGCCGGGGACCAGGTAATGGTTGTAATTCTCGAACGCAGATACATTTAATTAAATTATGAAAGCGCCTTGGCCAGTAACAATTCCTGGAGATGAGATCTACCTGCGGCCACTTAGATTTAGAGACCGAGCTGCATGGAATTACGTTAGAGCTGAAAATAGGGCCTGGCTTTCACCATGGGAGGCCACAATTCCACTGATAGGCCCAGCCGATGACTCTCACCTGCTCCCTTCATACTTTGAGATGGTTCGAACTCTGAACAAGGAGGCCCGACAAGGGCGCTCTCTCTCTTTTGCCATCTGGCATAAAAAGAATTTGATTGGCCAAATCTCGCTCGGCGGGGTTCTTTATGGCGCAATGCGTGGTGGGCATATCGGATATTGGATCGACCGTAACTTTGCCAATAAGGGATACACGACGCAGGCGGTACAACTGCTTACGGATTTTGCCTTTTCCTCACTAAAGCTCCATCGCTTAGAGATTAATTTAAGGCCAGAGAACGCAGCATCAAGGAAAGTGGCCGAAAAGGCCGGCTATATTTTTGAGGGAGATCGGCCCCGATATTTACATATAGATGGAAATTGGCGTGACCACATCGCTTTTGTGAGGGAAAATCCTTTAATTAAGTAGGCTCTAAATCCCCAATAAGTAATCTATCTTCCTTTATCTTTAGTTCATCATGGCTTCCGGACTTATTTATATTGCGATCATTGGTATGTGGGTTGCTTATTTTGCACCCCGCTGGATCCATAACCGCAATGAGTTTTCCGGGAAATCCGTTGAGCGTTTCAAAGTAGCACTGACTGTCGTTGCAAACGCATCACCACAAGGTAACCACAGCGGCGGACTTCACCATATTGATTTAGATCGCGAAGCAAAAATTGCACAACTTCTTCTGCGACGAAGAATTATTTTTGTGCTACTAACTTTCTCTTTAACAACGACGCTTGTGGGTGGGATTATGAATACGATGCCATTTTTATATGCACTAGTTCCTGCAACTGGAATTTTAATTTACATTGCTAACGTGAGGCGCCAAAGTGTTGCCGAGCGTGTTCAGCATCGTCGTATTCAACAGTTACATCGTCGCACTGCAGGGGTCTCTGCAACTAATCTTGTCGAAGTGGTAAAACCAAAAGCAACACCGGCACAAGAACAATGGATTCCGCTATCTGAGCGCGACCTCAAAGGCGTCGTGATTCTTCCGCAGGGAAGTGCAACAGCACGCAACTCATGGCAGCCTGCAGAAGTTCCTATACCAACTTATGTCAGCGCACCTAAAGCGATTGTGCCAAAACGCGTAATTGATTTAACAACTCCTGGCGCATGGAGTGATGAACAAGAGCGTCTTGAACGTGAAGCACTTGCCGCAGCTTCACCATCACGCGATGAGATTTTCGATCAACAACTCGCAAATGAAGCAGTTGAGCGCTTAAACCAGAGCCGAGCCTCTAACGAATAGTTAGATCCACGAGTTAAGCCACATTCGCTTAAACCAGTCATTGTAATTAATCACTTCGCCCGTGAAGAGCGGCAAGAAGTAGATGAAATTGAGAAAAATAATAATCATTAGCGATGCCACGATGGCGGCGGAAACTCTTGGCGCAAGCGCGCTATTGAGGATTAACTTCGCACAGTAAACAATTGCCAGCAACATGAAGGGCTCAAAAATAATGGCATAGAAAGTAAATACTGTACGTTTTTGAAAAAAGAACCATGGTAAATATCCAGCGGTGATTCCTATGACTACTAAATTAAGCGCGCCATCGGATTTCCGACGGAACATTGATCGAAACCAATAACCAAAAACAACTGCTACTGCAATTGTTCCAATCCACCAAAGGATAGGAGTGCCGATAGCTAATACTTCTTGAGCGCAATTGCCTGAGCTACACCCTTGTGGAGATTCATAGAAAAACGAAGTTGGGCGCCCCATGATCATCCAACTCCAAGGGTTGGCTTGGTATGAATGTTTTTCTGTTAGACCGGTATGAAAACCCAACATCTCAGCGTGGTAGTGCCACCACGATGCCATTACATTTGATGACCACTGGCGATCCCAGCCCCGATTACTAATAAACCATCCAGTCCATGTACTTACGTAAACAATGAGTGGAAGAAAGCCATACTGCAAGAATTTAATAAGCGCTGGCTTAATAATCTCTCTGCCTGAGTAGGAAGTAAAAATGCGATAAATGGAGACCAAAGCAATTGCGCAAAGGTAATACACCGCGCTCCACTTGGTCCCCATTGCCAGACCCATTGCAATTGCGGCATACCAATGTCGCTCACGGTGCCATAAGTACACCGAAAGTAAAACAAAGAATGTTAGGAAAAGATCTAAGAGGGCAGTACGCGAATGAACAAGCACCATCCCATCCATTGCCATCAAGGCCGCAGCCATTGCAGTTAGAAGCGGAGAGTAAAATAAGACATGGACCAGACGTGCAAATAGAAGGATTAATAACGTTCCAGTAACTGCTGTTGCAAATCTCCAACCAAATTCGTTATTTCCAAATATTTTGATTCCGCTAGCTATCAACCATTTGCCTACGGGTGGATGGACAATAAATTCAGGTTTGCTTCCGCTGACTTCTACGCCGAACTTTAAAAAATCTCGTGCACCATCAACATAGTAAACCTCATCAAAAACTAAGCCCTTAGGGGTAGCCAGATTAATCAGCCGAAGTGCCAGTGACGCGATTGCTATGAGAATCGGAGCAAGGGCGGCAATCATGTGTGTAATGGTATGGGCTCAGAGGAGTGAAATTACTGAGATGATGCACCTATGTCTCTAATCTTGGCAGCAACTCCACTGGGCAACCCAGGGGATGCAAGCATGCGCCTGCGCGATGCCATAGAGAGTGCAACCATAATTGCCGCCGAGGACTCACGCAGATTTCACCGTTTGTGTTCTGATATCGGCGTTAAATTCACTGCCCGAGTTCTCTCTTTTTTTGAAGGAAATGAAGAGGATCGAACTCGCGAGCTTTTGGGTGAGCTTCAAAGCGGTGCCATAGTTTTAGTCGTCTCCGACGCCGGTATGCCCACTATTAGTGACCCTGGTTTTCGCTTAATGAGAGATGCAATAAAGCTTGGGATTGATGTCAGTGTTATTCCTGGGCCAAGTGCAGTAACAATGGCAGTTGCACTCTCGGGACTTCCAACAGATCGTTTTACTTTCGAAGGATTTGCTCCGCGCGCATCAGGTGCACGGTTAGCAACGTTTGAAAAACTTCGACATGAAGAGCGCACAATGGTTTTCTTTGAAGCACCACACCGTTTAGGTGATTCACTCGGTGACGCAGTTTCGGTATTTGGCGCAGAACGCTTAGGTGCAATTTGTCGCGAGATGACTAAGCGCTATGAGGAGACAATTCGTGGGAGCTTGAGCGAATTATCAATGTGGGCAGACGCCAATGAAGTGTTGGGTGAAATTACTCTTGTTATTGCCGGCGCCTCGGCCGACTCAGCGACCTTAACGGCCGATGAAATGGTTGCACGGGTGCGGGAGTTTGAAGGAGCCGGAATGGATCGCAAAGCTGCTATCGCATCCGTTGCCCAAGAGTTCGGTATTGCAAAGCGAATTGTTTACGCCGCAGTCGTTGATGCGAATAAGATAAGCCCGTGACTAAGTCCTTCTACTTAACAACGCCGATTTACTACGTCAATGACGCCCCCCATATCGGGCATGCCTATACGACCGTTGCCGGCGACGTTCTGACTCGTTGGCATCGTCAAAAGGGCGAGGCAGTCTGGTTTTTAACTGGAACGGATGAGCATGGGCAGAAAGTTATGCGCACGGCCGAAGAGAATAAGACTTCTCCGCAAGACTGGGTTGACCGTTTAGTCCACGACGCTTGGAAACCTAATTGGGAAAGCTTAAATATCGCTAACGATGATTTCATTCGCACGACTGAAACTCGGCACACCGAGCGCGTACAAAAATTCTTAAAGTCGCTAAAGGATTCGGGCCACATTTACGCTGGAAAATATGAAGGTCCTTACTGTGTAGGGTGCGAGGAGTTCAAGCTCCCCGGAGATCTCATTGAAATTGATGGGGAAAAATGCTGCCCAACTCATAGCAAGCCAATCGAACTCGTCAATGAAAATAACTGGTTCTTTAAGCTTTCGGCTTTTACTGACCAACTCTTAGAACACTACCGTAAGAATCCTGATGCTTGCCAGCCCGAGAGTGCACGCAACGAGGTAGTTTCATTTCTAGAAGGTGGCGTCTCCGATCTCTCAATTTCACGTTCGACATTTGATTGGGGAATTCCAGTTCCATGGGATAACGATCAAGTCGTTTATGTATGGTTCGATGCGCTTCTTAATTACGCAACAGCAGTTGGCTTAACTGATGCCCCTGATAGCGAAGGTGGCAAAAAATTTGCCAGCACATGGCCAGCAGATGTTCACTTAGTTGGAAAAGATATTTTGCGTTTCCACGCAGTTATTTGGCCTGCAATGTTAATGGCGGCAGGTTTAGATGTTCCTAAGAAAGTTTTTGCGCACGGCTGGCTGTTAGTTGGCGGCGAAAAAATGAGCAAGAGCAAGTTAACTGGAATCGCACCGAAGGACATTACTGATCACTTTGGCGTCGATGCCTTTCGCTACTACTTCCTTCGGGCAATTCCTTTCGGAAGTGACGGATCATTTTCTTGGGAGGATATGTCAGCTCGTTACACGTCAGAGCTCGCCAATGATTTTGGTAATTTAGCCTCTCGCTCCGCCGCGATGGTTGAAAAATATTGTGGCGGAATCCTTCCAGCCGTTAGTCATGATGCGGCTCTAGAGGCGGCGCTAAAGAGTGCAGTTACTAAGGCCGACCAAGCGATTTGTGAGTTAGATTTTCAAAATGGAATCCTCGCAATTATGGATTTCTGTAAAAAAGTAAATGGATATGTCACGGAGAAAGAGCCTTGGATATTGGCTAAGGATCCAGCGAACCAGTTAGTCCTTGAGGGAATTCTTTACAACACGGCCGAATCACTTCGTGCACTTGCGGTTTTACTGTATCCAGTAATGCCTGCCACCTGTGAAATTTTGTGGCAGAGTCTTGGAGCGGTGGCGCACTTGGGTCCAATAGCAGCCCAAAAAATTGAGAACGTTGCCACGTGGGGTCAACTACCCGAAGGCGCAATCGTTACTAAGACTCCAGTGTTATTTCCGCGTTTAGAAACCAGCGCATAAGCGATATGGCTGATCGCCATAATCGCGACTTAGATCGCCCGCGCGCACCACTGCCCGAGCCTCTGCCAGTTGCCACAGTTGATGCACATGCGCACATAGAGATCATTACAAATACGGCGCCAGATTCAGCCGAAGTTGAAGCCGTAATCGCGCAAGCTCGATCAGTTAATGTCGATCGCATCGTTCAAGTTGGTTATTCGGCAGAACAATCCCAATGGTGCGTTGCTGCGGCAGAGAAGTGGAATACATCGGTCTTAGCCGCAGTCGCCCTACATCCCAATGAAGCGCCAGTTGTTAAAGATCTGGAAGCAGACTGGGCGATCATCGCCGCCCTTGCAGAGCATCCACGTGTGCGAGCCATTGGTGAGACCGGTTTAGATTACTTTAGAACTCCGCCCGAACTTCGTGCCCGGCAACAAGAATCATTTAAATGGCATATCGAATTAGCGAAAAAGACTAAGAAAGCTTTAGTAATTCACGATCGTGATTCACATGAGGATGTTCTCTCTGTTTTGCTCGAAGTCGGTGCCCCCGAAAAGACTATCTTTCACTGCTTTTCTGGCGACGTAGCTATGGCCAAGATGTGCATTAACCGCGGATATATTTTATCTTTCGCCGGGACGGTCACATTTAAGAATGCTCCAGAGCTGCGTGAGGCGCTAAAGATTGTTCCAATCGATCAATTGCTTGTTGAGACTGACTCACCTTTTCTAGCACCAATGCCACATCGAGGCGCCGGCAATACTCCAGCACAGATAGCAAATATTGTTCGTGCCATGGCCCTTGAACGTCAGAGCGATCTAGGTGAACTTGCCTTTGCTTTGAGTAATAATGCTGAGCGCTTATTTGGGTCGTTTGCGCCATGAGTCTGCTGGGGGCGGCGCAGATTCGTGAGTTAGCTGCGGCCTTAGATTTAAAGCCATCGAAATCGCTTGGACAAAACTTCGTTATCGATTCAAACATTTGTACAAAGATAGTTCGAACCGCTGGCGTAACTTCTAGTGATATCGCACTTGAAATCGGTCCAGGCCTTGGATCACTGACTTTGGCGCTCTTGCAAACGGCGGCAGCAGTTGTCGCAGTTGAAATTGATCAGCGGCTCGCAACCCAACTTCCGATTACTGTGGCCGCGCATTTTGAACATCCGGAAAACTTAACTGTTATTAATCAAGATGCTTTAACGCTCAAGGATTTGCCAGTACAACCAACCGTCTTAGTTGCTAACTTGCCATATAACGTCTCGGTCCCAGTTCTCTTACATCTACTTGAAAAATTCCCATCACTTCGAACCGGCGTCGTCATGGTGCAAGCCGAAGTTGCAGATCGCTTAGCTGGGCGACCAGGCACAAAGGAATATGGAATCCCATCGGTGAAAGCGGCTTGGTGGGCCGAAGTTAAAGGCGCAGGTTCGGTCTCGCGTTCAGTGTTTTGGCCTGCTCCAAATGTTGACTCCAAGCTCGTCTCATTCACCCGTCGAGAAACACCGGGTGATGAGGCATCACGTAAAAAGGTTTTTACAATAATTGATGCTGCATTTGCTCAGCGCCGAAAGATGCTCAGATCTGCACTGTCATCCCTCTATGGCTCATCGTCTGGCGCCGAAGCGATTTTAATACGTGCCGGAATCGACCCAACACTTCGTGGAGAGGCCCTTGAGATTTCAAGTTTTTGTGCCATCGCAGCTGTTGCACCTGACAATTACTAACGAAGGCAATAGGGTCAATTCATGCCAGTAAAGAGCGTAACCGTACGCGTGCCAGCCAAAGTTAATCTCCAACTTTCTGTTGGACCTCGCGAGGCCGATGGTTTTCATAACGTTGTTACGGTTTATCAGGCAATCTCTATTTTTGATGACATAACCGTAACTTTTACCGAGGCAAAAACCGGCGTCAGTATTTCAGTGACTGGTGATCAAACGCACGGCGTTCCAACGGATGAGAATAATCTGGCAACTAAAGCCATCGCATTATTATCTAAGGAATATGACTTAGATATTGATGTTCATGTTGAAATTAAGAAATCAATTCCAGTCGCTGGGGGAATGGCGGGCGGAAGCGCCGATGCTGCTGCGGCGATCGTTGCAATAGATTATTTATACTCACTAGGAATGAGTCGCGAAGAGATGTCAGAAATTGCCGCTCAATTGGGTAGCGACGTTCCATTCATGTTAAGTGGGGGGACGGCGATCGGAACGGGCCACGGCGAAATGTTGACCGCCGCACTCTCACGTGGAACGTATCACTGGGTTTTTGCTTTATCCAGCGTTGGCTTATCTACGCCGGCCGTTTACAGCGAATGTGATCGCTTGCGCTCTGAATCGCAAATTGCCGAACCCCAAACAAATGAACTATTAATGCAGGCACTTCTTGCCGCTGACCCAAAAGCTGTTGGTGCGCACCTTGTTAATGATTTACAGGCTGCAGCCTGTTCATTGCGCCCCGCTCTGCGATTAGTTCTAGATGTTGGGCAAGAGTATGGAGCCTTAGGTGCGTTAGTTTCCGGATCGGGGCCAACCGTTGCATTTTTAGTTGCCGATGAAGAGGCCGGTCTTGACTTGGCCGTGGCGCTAACATCAAGCGGCGTAGTCGGAAGCGTTGCGCGGGCATATGGACCAGTGGCAGGGGCGAAGGTTCTCGCCTAATTACATTGGGTAAATGGTCATAAGCATCACCATTTATAAGGGAGAATACGGGTTCCGCCATTGTGTAGTGGCTAGCACATGGGCCTTTGAAGCCCAGGGTCCAGGATCGATACCTGGTGGCGGAGCGATAAGTAAAAGCTTAAGGCCCAGATAGACTGACACCGTGGCCGTAGAAACCGTGATTGTCCTGGCAGCAGGCGACGGAACACGAATGAAATCTAGCCAAGCAAAAGTTCTTCACAGCGTTGCCGGTCGTTCGTTACTTGGACATGTACTTGCCGCAGTTGATGAAGTAAATCCTTCGAAAATCTGCGTCGTTGTTGGCGCCAATCGCACAAGCGTCGAAGAACACATTGCAGAGATATCGCCATCGGCATCCACCGTCTTTCAAGAAAAACGTGGAGGCACTGGGCATGCAACCCAGTTAGCGCTCGCAGGCAGCACCCCTAAAGGCACAGTCTTAGTTTTAGCTGGAGATACTCCAATGTTGACGGGTCAATCACTTGTCGCATTTCTTGATGCGCACAACGATGGAAAATTTGCGGCATCGGTTTTAACTGCCGAGCACCCTGATCCATCAGGTTACGGCCGCATCATTCGCGATGACAGTAATGAACTTTTGCGTATCGTTGAGGAACGCGACGCCAGCGATGATGAGAGATTTATCTTTGAGATTAATTCAGGGGTTTATGCATTTGATGGCGCTAAGTTAGCCACAGCAATCGGAAAAATCACGAACTCAAATGCACAAAGTGAACTTTATTTAACCGATGTTATCGGAATTCTTAAAAGCGAAGGTGAATCAATCGCCGCGATTATGCTCGAAGATTTCACTGAAATCTTAGGCGTTAACGACCGTGTTCAATTAGCCGAGAGTGCCGCTTTGTTGCGCGATCGAATTAATGAACACTGGATGCACGAAGGTGTCACGATTATCGATCCCACAACTACATGGATAGATTCAACGGCAAGCCTGTCAACGGATGTAACTGTGCATCCAGGCAGTGCCATTTTGGGCACAACAACTATTGCAACTGGCGCCGTTATTGGTCCACGAACAACCCTTACCGACTGCGTTGTTAAAGAGGGCGCCGCTGTTCTTGAGTCCATAGCCACCGATACGGTCATTGGTGAAGGTGCAACCGTTGGGCCATTTACTTATTTACGCAGCGGAACGGTCCTGGGCGATAGTGCAAAGGCCGGAGCCTTTGTCGAAATGAAGAACTCAACCATTGGTACTGGCTCAAAAGTTCCACATCTTTCCTATGTGGGCGATGCAACCATTGGCGATGGCACCAATATCGGTGCAGCAACAATTTTTGTGAACTATGACGGAGTTGATAAGCATCACACGACGGTTGGGGACCATGTCCGCATTGGTAGTGACACAATGCTCGTTGCACCGATTTCTATCGGTGATGGGGCATATACAGCGGCAGGATCTGTCATAACTGAAGATGTTCCCGCTGGAGCAATTGGTGTCGGGCGGGCTAAGCAGAGAAATGTAATAGGTTGGGTTCTGCGTAAGCGCGCAGGAAGTAAATCTGCGCAAGCAGCCGAAGCAAGCGAGAAGAAAGGCTAAACATGGGCGAAATCCGGTTATCCTCAGAAAAGCGATTGCGTTTATTTTCCGGTCGTGGATACCCCGAACTAGCCGATGATGTAGCAACCGAACTCGGCGTTGAATTAACACCAACGTCTGCATACGACTTTTCTAATGGTGAAATCTTTGTTCGCTTTGAGGAATCAGTTCGTGGCTGCGATGCATTTGTTCTGCAAAGCCACACTGCTCCAGTTAATAAGCAGATTATGGAACAACTTATTATGATCGATGCGCTCAAGCGAGCATCTGCTAAACGCATTACCGTTGTTGCACCTTTTTATGGGTATGCCCGCCAAGATAAAAAGCATCGCGGACGTGAACCTATTTCAGCGAGATTAATGGCAGATCTCTTTAAGACTGCTGGCGCCGATCGCTTAATGGTCGTAGACCTACATGCATCACAGATTCAAGGTTTCTTCGACGGACCCGTTGACCACCTCTTTGCACTACCGATGCTGGCTAACTATGTTGGCAGCAAAGTTGATCGCTCTCGTTTAACAATTGTCTCTCCAGACTCAGGACGAGTAAGAGTCGCTGAGCGCTGGTCAGATCTTCTTGGTGGGTGCCCAATTGCATTTATCCATAAGACTCGCGATCCTCGAATCCCTAATGAATCCGTAGCTGGCCGTGTAGTTGGTGATGTTCAAGGACAAACATGTGTAGTTATCGATGACATGATCGACACCGCTGGAACAATAACAAAGGCCGTCGATGCTTTATTTGAAGCTGGTGCAAAGGATGTAATTATCGCCGCAACTCATGGAGTCTTCTCTGGTCCTGCCGTTGAGCGCTTACAGAATTGCAAGGCGTCCGAGGTTGTTATTACAAACACGCTTCCGATTTCAGATGATCAGAAATTTGATGGGCTTACGGTCCTGTCTATCGCTCCGTTACTGGCCCGCGCGATTCGTGAAGTCTTTGAGGATGGCTCAGTTACAAGCCTCTTTGACGGTCATTCTTAAGGGCAATTTGCGCTTTCTCATCCTCGCAGGCTAACCTTTGGACTGTTCCGGCGAGGGTATGAATTTACTTCCGTAATCGACGGTGTGGGTTAATTCTCCTGCTGGGACTTTGTGAAAACACCGAAGCACTCAGAGAAAAAATTATTTAAGGGGAATAAAAAATGGCAGAGATCACTATCAACGGCGTCCTTCGTACCGAATTTGGTAAAGGCGCATCACGTCGTGCCCGTCGCGACGGTTTAGTACCTGCCGTTATTTATGGACACGGAGAAAAGCCACAGCACATCACACTGCCAGCACGCGAACTCGGCGTTGCCCTAAAGCAGTCAAACGTTTTGCTTGACATCGTCATCGATGGAAAAACTGAGCTCACACTTCCTAAGGCAATCGTCCGTCATCCACTCAAGCAGATTCTTGAGCACATTGACTTAGTTCTTGTTCGCCGTGGAGAAAAAGTTGTCGTTGCAATTCCAGTCCACGCAGTTGGAGAGCACGATCGTGATGGAATTCTTGAGCACGTTAACAACACAATCGACGTACGCGTTGAGGCAACTGCAATTCCTAATTTCCTAGAACTCAATATCTCAGGACTTGCTGCGGGTACTTCACTCTATGCTGGAGATGTAAAACTTCCAGCAGGTGTTGAACTTGAATCAGATCCAAAGATGATCGTTGTTCACCTCTCCGAGCGCTCAACTGCCGTTGAAGAAGTAGCTCCAGTAGCGGCTGCACCAGATGCAGCGGCTGCACCTGCAGCACCAGCTGATACAGAGAAGTAGGACGCTTAACCCTTACGCTTGTCGTTATGACGTGGCTGGTAGTTGGACTCGGTAATCCGGGTGATCAATATTCTGCCACCCGTCATAACGTAGGTCAGATGGTCATCAACGAGCTTGTGCGTCGACATAACCTCAAATTGTCAGCACATAAATCCCGCACAGAAATTGCTGCATACAAATTAGGAACTGGCGACAATACGCAATCAATCATTCTCGCCAAATCTAAAGGCTACATGAATGAAAGCGGCGGCCCAGTAAAGGCGCTAGCTAACTTTTACTCAGTTGAAACCGATTCAGTAATTGCATTGCATGATGAGCTCGATATTGGCTTTGCTTCAATCCGAAGTAAATTTGCCGGTGGCGATAATGGCCATAACGGTCTTAAATCAATGACATCGGCTTTCGGTACCCCTGATTACTTCCGTGTGCGCTTAGGAATTGGTCGCCCGATGGGACAACAAGATCCAGCAGATTTTGTTTTAAAGGCGTTTTCAAAGGTAGAGCAAAAAGATTTGGGTGAATTCATTTCGCGTGCCGCCGATGTCGTGGAATCTTTAATCACTCAAGGCCTTGAAATAACTCAAACCCGCTTTAATGGTTAGTAATTAACCAGTATTTCTTAGGCCTGCAGCGACACCGTTAATTGTCAGCAATAGTGCACGTTGCAGAGTTGAGTCAGTGGAACCTTGCGAATCCCGCACTCGTTTTAGTAAATTAATCTGGAGCAAGTGAATAGGCGATAAGTAAGCATCGCGTACTTGCAAAGTTCGGGCCAAAATCACTTGATCGGCAAGTAAGGAATCCTTTTTAGTTAATAGCAAGATTTCAGCAACCGTTAAATCAAATTCAGCTTGGATCGTGTCAAGGAAATGATGCAGTTCGCTGGGTACAAGCGCTTGTACATATCGGCGCGCAAGTAAAAGATCGGTCTTCGCTAAAGTCATTTCAACATTACTAATGAAAGCACTGAAGAAGTGCCAATCTTTGAGCATGATCGTTAAAACATCGGATTTACCCGCCTCGCGTGCGGCCTTCAAGCCTGAACCAACGCCATACCAACCTGGAACAATCTGCCGTGATTGCGTCCAACCAAATACCCATGGGATGGCACGCAGTGAATCAAGTCCACCATGGGCGTCAGGGCGCCTTGATGGACGCGAACCAAGGAAGAGATTTCCTAGCTGTTCAACGGGGGTTGAAGCATAAAAATAAGCTGGCAGATCTTTATGATCGATTAATGAGCGGTATGAAGTAAATGCATTGTCGCTAACTAACTGCATACACTCTCCCCACATTGCCAACGATTCGGAAGATTGGCGCGGTGCACGATTGAGAACGGTTGCTTCAAGGGATGCAGCCATCGTCAACTCAACATGCTCGCGAGCAAGGGAGGGCAGTGCATATTTATCGCTAATAACTTCGCCCTGCTCAGTCATCTTTATTTGGCCGTCAACTGATCCCCAAGGAAGTGCAATGAGCGCCTCATATGTTGGTCCACCCCCGCGACCAACTGAACCACCGCGACCGTGGAATAAACGCAACTTAACGCCGTACTTAATTGCAACATCGCGCAAGGAGCGTTGAGCACGGTGAATCTCCCACTGACTAGTTGCAATTCCAGCATCCTTATTTGAATCCGAGTAGCCAAGCATTACCTCTTGAACATCACCACGCAATGAAACCAATTGACGATAAGTGGGATTACTCAATAGCTTTTCAAGTATTTCACCTGCGGCTCGAAGTTCTGCAACAGTTTCAAGAAGTGGAGCAAATCCAATCTGGGCGATTTGGTCATCAATGTTTACAAGTCCTACTTGACTAGCGATTACGACGGCAGCAATTAAATCATCTGCACCTTTGGTCATTGAAACGATATATGTTTCAATCGCTTCTGGGCCGAAGCGCTCAATTAAATCTGAAATCGCAAGAAACGTATCGAGCGTTCTCTTACCGGCGGCATCTAGAGATGAAGTATCTAAGTGTGTTCGGTTTTGTAGTAGTGAGGTCAAAATTTCAAACTTCTCATCGTGGCTCTTGTTCAAGTAGTCAGAGGTTCCAATGACTTGATTTAATACTTGATGGTGGGCATCGGAATGCTCACGGATATCCATGGTGGCATGGGTAATTCCAAAAGCTGCAACGGTTCTGATTGTGCGCTCTAGTATGCCCGTAGCAATGAGCTCACCTTTGTGTTCAAAGAGCGAATCACGCATAAGAGTTAGATCTGCTAACAACTCAGAAGTATTTTTGTAATCTCGGTTGGGAACATGTGGGCCATCTTGTGCATGACGATTACGGGTAAATGCCAGACGATGCACAATTGCCGTTGCTTTAAGTCGATACGGCTCCTCGGCATTTAAACGGAGGAAACGTGCCTCGAATTCTGGAATATTTGCTAAATCCTTTTCCACTGAAGCCGAGAGTTCCGGAGTTGCCCCAACGATCCGTGTTGAAATCGACAGTAACTGGCGGAGTTCATCCATTGCTGAAATGGTCACACGAATTGCGTGACCGACTTGGAGCACCATGGCATCGGTCGTAATTTGCGCCGTAACATTGGGATTTCCATCGCGATCTCCACCAATCCAACTTCCAAAAGAAAGTGGCCGGGCGGTAACGTCGATTTCGACGCCAATACGCTTTAGTTCTTTGGAAAATTCATCGAGGACTTCAGGAACTGTAAGCCGGAACAAATCATCGAGGTAATACAGCGCGTTCATTGCCTCATCGAGAGGTTCTGGCCGATCTAAACGCAGTTCATCGGTCTGCCATAACAAGTCGATAGTTTCAGCTAAACGTTCACTGTGAGTTGGGTCGTTTGGATTATCGAGTAAGTCAGCGATTCGACCCATTTTATTAAGAATTGATCGGCGAGCAGCTTCAGTTGGGTGCGCAGTAAAAACTGGTCGAACCGACATTTCGTTAACCCACATTGAAATCTCTTCTACCGATAATTCATGGCCGGGGGATTGCGACACTAATGCCGTTTCGATTTTATCGACAGCGCGAGCAATCCATGAACCGCCTTCAATGCGCGTATCGGCAATAACACGAGAGCGGTGAACTTGCTCTGCAACGTTAGCTAAATGAAAGTAGGTGCTAAATGCGCGCACTAACTGAACTGAATCTTCAACCGAAAGCGTTGCTAAAAGTTCAACGCCGTTTCCCTCACGGACAGCTTTTCGTACTTTTTCGACGAGTTCGAGAAGTTGCGGGCCCTCTTGGCGCACGAGAGTTTGACCCAATAAATCGCCCAGACGCCGCACATCACTGCGTAGCGCAGCATCATCTGCGGCAATGGCACCCGGCTGCGTAGTCATTGGCCAATCCTCTCAGGTATCGCAGGTGGCGCATAATAAATTAGACTGAATGCTTAAGTAAGCCCCCTCCCATTGGGAGTTGGGGCCAATAGACGTTTGGGGGCGATTAATGCGGGGATTAATTAATGCGCTTCCACTAACTGCCCATGCATCTCACATTGTGGCGCCTGCACCGATGTATCCATTTTTACTCGCTGCCCGTGCAGAAAAATCGCCGATTCTCGTCATTACCAGCTCAAGTCGCAGTGCTGAAGATTTAGTTAATGAACTACGTGAACTTCATAGCAATGTAATGGAGTTTCCGGCTTGGGAAACGTTGCCCCATGAACGTCTAAGCCCACGCAGTGACACAGTAGCCCGGCGAATTGCAACGCTATATGCACTTGAAAGAAAACAAGGTAGCAATCCCATTGTTGTGACTCCAGTGCGCGGGGCAATTCACCGCATCATCGCAGACCTTGGGAAATCTCCACTTATGCAACTTGAGATTGGCAAGGAGCAGTCGTTAGATCTACTAGTTCGACACTTATCCAGCCTTGCTTATTCACGAACTGATTTAGTTGAGCGCCGAGGTGAGTTCGCAGTGCGCGGTGGAATCGTCGATCTTTTTCTCCCATTGAGTGCGCATCCAATCCGAATTGATTTCTTTGGCGATGAGATTGAAGACATTAGTTTCTTTGAAGTTGCCGACCAGCGAACTTTTGCACCTGTAGTTGGAAGCATAGAAATATATCCCTGCCGAGAATTATTAATAACACCCACGATTCGCGCCCGCGCTCTAGATCTGAAAGAAAATCTTCCAGGGGCGAGTGAGTTATTAGAAAAAATTAGTGAGGGAATTTCATTTGAGGGAATGGAGTCATTGATTCCATTGCTTATTGACGAGACGCAGACCTTGCTTGCCCGCATGCCGGCTGATACACAAGTGATATTCATTGATCAGGAGCGAATTAGATCCAGGGCCGGTGATTTACTGGCAACTAATGAAGAGTTTTTAAATGCATCCTGGTCCAATGCTGCACATGGGGCAGTGGCGCCGGTTTATGACGGCTCCGGCACGTATATGTCGTGGGTCAACTTGATGGAAGAGATTAACTCCCTTAGCTTAGAAATCTCCTCGTTGGATCCTTTTGGCAGTGACCTTGCTCTAGAAACAGAGTTTTTAGATTACCGTGCAATTGATCCAATGCGCGGAGATATCGATCGAACGATTGCCGCATTAGGCGAGGCAATTAATTCACACTTTACAGTGGTCTTTGCAACGCATGGCCATGGAATGTTAGAACGCTATGCCGGAATTTTCCGGAATGCTGATTTACCAATTCATATCGTAGAAAAACTTAATGCAACCCCAACTAAAGGCAGTATTCATTTAACGACTTCGGTTATTGCCCATGGCTTTGAGAGTGTGACCGATCAAATCTTTTTTATGACCGAACGGGATTTAACGGGCAGTAAAGGCAGCGTTAAAGATAGCGAGCGGTTGCCTTCAAAGCGAAAGGCGGCCATTGATCCCCTCGAACTTCGCAGTGGTGATTTTGTCGTCCATGAACAACATGGAATTGGTCGCTATGTTGAATTAGTGCAACGCACCGTAGCTGGAGTTACACGAGAGTATTTAGTCATTGAGTATGCATCGGCTAAACGGGGGCAACCTGGCGATCGAATTTTTGTTCCAACCGATGCCCTGGAACAGGTAAGTAAATATGTTGGTGGTGAAGCACCGACGGTTCATCGCATTGGAAGTGGAGAATGGCAAAAAGCTAAGGGGCGTGCCCGCAAAGCCGTTCGCCAGATAGCGGGCGAACTCATTCGTTTATATGCCGCGCGAACCAGTTCACCAGGTTTTGCTTTCTCACCCGATACTCCTTGGCAGCGCGAACTCGAAGACTCGTTTTCATATATTGAAACACCCGATCAACTTTCGACAATTGATGATGTGAAGCGCGATATGGAACGCCCGTATCCAATGGATCGAATCATCTGCGGCGATGTGGGTTACGGCAAAACCGAAATCGCAATTCGTGCTGCATTTAAAGCCGTACAAGATGGCAAACAAGTCGCCGTGCTTGTTCCGACAACACTCCTTGTTCAGCAGCACACCAAAACTTTTACTGAGCGCTATGCCGGTTTTCCTTTAAGAGTTGCTGGCTTGTCTCGCTTCAATACGGCTAAAGAGGGCAAGGAAGTCCTTGACGGATTATTGAAAGGCACCGTCGACGTTGTTATTGGCACACACCGCATTCTCTCGAGCGACGTAGTTTTTAAAGATTTAGGCCTC
>CAILBF010000200.1 GCA_903832395.1 uncultured Actinomycetes bacterium
GATCTATCAATCCTGGGAACAAATTTAGATTTACGTCTTTCTACCGACCGTGGCGTAACTCAAAACATCACGGCTCGCGTACCAGCTGGAGTCAATGATGGCGCCAAGATTCGCGTCAAAGGTAAAGGTGCCTCCGGTGAGGCTGGATCTGGGGATTTATTCATTCTGCTGCACGTAAAACCCCATCCGATTTTTGCCAGAAAAGGTGAAAACTTAACGCTGACTTTGCCGGTTACTTTTGCAGAGGCGACACTTGGCGCAGATATTAAAGTTCCGACTTTAACTGGCGAAGACGTTACGGTGCGAATTGCACCAGGTACATCTAACGGACGCACTCTTCGCGTTAAGGGCCGAGGTATTACCAAAGGCTCCACAACTGGAGACTTACTCGTAACGGTCGATGTTCAAGTTCCACAGCGTATTGATGGCAAAGCTTTGGATGCACTAAAAATATTTGCGCAAGAAACCGCACATGAAAATGTGCGCGCAGATCTAATAAATAAGGCAAAGTCATGAGCGAAGAAGTTCACAGTGATGTACCGCCCGATGATGCCGCGGTTTATATTATCTCTGTCGCTGCAGAGATTTCAGGTTTACACCCACAAACGCTTCGCCAATATGATCGTTCAGGTTTAGTCTCACCAAGTCGAACAGAGGGACGCAATCGTCGCTATTCACTACGCGATATCGCATTGCTACGCGCAGTTCAGAAACTTGTGGGCGAAGGCATAAATCACGCAGGAATAAAAAGAATCATTGATCTTGAATCAGCCATGGCAAATATGGCGATTGAAGTGGCACAACTTCGTATTGAGGTCGATGCCCTCATTGACACCAAGTCACATAAAAGCCTAATTCAGCGCCAAAGCAGTGAAGTAATTATTTACAAAGAAGAGAAGTAATTACCTTTTAAGAGAACTTTTCTTTTTTGGCTTAGCGGACAAGAACGCTAAATTTCCTGACAAGTCCAAGTTTGAAACGAAATCATCTAATTCAATTCCATCGGCTAATAACCCAGAAGTAGAGCCCTTTTTCCGAGCAAGTTTCCGTGCTGGAGGAGTCTTTTTTGAGGCCATAGTGTGGACTATAATAACTTCACTAACCCAAAAGGGCTAGCGGGAGGGGTGAGATTACTTAGATAGTAGGCTCGCCCCTATGAATTCACGCGATGCGCTAAAAGACCAGATCATTAAAAAGGCAGTTGTCCACGGGAAAGTAATTTTATCGTCAGGCAAAGAGGCCGATTACTACGTCGATCTTCGCCGTGTGACTTTAGATCACGAGGCTGCGCCTTTGGTTGGCGAAGTTATGTTGGAGTTAACGAAGGATTTAGATTATGAAGCCGTCGGAGGGTTAACCCTTGGCGCAGATCCAGTTGCAAATGCGATGATGCATATTGCGGCACAACGTGGAAAAAAGATTGATTCATTTGTTGTTCGCAAAGCCGAGAAAGCTCATGGTCTTCAACGTCGCATTGAAGGCCCCGATGTCAAAGGCAAACGCGTCTTAGCTGTTGAAGATACTTCAACAACGGGCGGCTCTGTACTAACGGCCGTTGAAGCTCTACTAGAAGCCGGCGCAATCGTCGTTGGTGTTGCAGTAATCGTCGAGCGAGGCGCAGCACCAAAAATTAAAGAGGCCGGTTATGAATACCGTGCCGCTTTTCAGTTAGCAGATCTAGGTCTTTAATTTATTTGTAGTGTTTGCGCGTTTGCCATTCGCGAAATATTTCAATAAAGACCGGAACTAAACTCGCGAAGATAATAACGCCAATTATCGGCAGTAAATAAGTATCTACAGAGCCTTTAAGTTTTTCGCCTAGAATTAATCCAAGCCCAATTACTAACTCAGTCCAAATAAGAGCGCCAAGGGCGTTGTAAAAGAAAAACTTTTTCTTATCAACACCAACTACGCCACACATTGGATTGATTAGCGTGCGCACAAAAGGAACGAAGCGCGCGAATAGAAGCGCTTTACCCGGACCATATTTACGTAACCATTTTTCAGTTCCAACAACTTTTTCGTGATTGAAAACCCGTCCATCGGGACGATCGAATAGCTTACGTCCGTACTTTTCACCAAAGAAATAACCAACTAGGCCGCCGAGTGTTGCGGCGATGGGTGCCCCAATAACTAAGCCGACCGTCGAGAGGTGAGCCTGGCCCAGAATCGCTGCCCCCGAGCCAGAGGCTGCAACCCCTGCAATGAACAGGAGCGAGTCGCCAGGAAATGCCAAGCCGATCAAAAGGCCGGTTTCGGCAAAAATGATGCCAAGGACCCCGATAAGCCCAAGGTCGGCGACGATTGAGTGCGCATTAAAGAGGTTCATCGGCTGAGCCTATCCGCAACGGTTAAGGAAGCGGTAACTACGCTCATGTGACCAGGTAGTTTGGTAATGGATATGTATGTTTTCACTTTTTTGCCCTTTTGTGCTTAAACTTCCCTAGTCTTCGCGCCGACCTAATAGACCAGGCGCCCTTAAAACTCCAATGGAGGAGAACTTATGCGTGCTTCCAGCACCGTATCACTCGTGCAAGTAACCGGATCAAACCTCAACCTTGTCTATGTCGTCCTTGCGATTTCGCTCGGCGCACTAGGTGTTGCCTATGCATTACGTGCACAGGTTTTGGCAGCCACTGATGGCACCGCCAAGATGCGAGAAATCGCAGAGGCAGTTCAAGAGGGAGCGGCGGCATTCTTAAACCGCCAGTTCCGTACCCTTTCTTACTTCGTAGCAATCGTGTTCGTGCTCTTGTTCGCACTTCCAGGTGCTGCCGATATTCGTATCGGTCGATCAATCTTCTTCCTTGTCGGTGCGGCATTTTCTGCCCTCGTCGGTTACAACGGAATGTGGCTTGCAGTTCGCGCAAATGTGCGCGTTGCCGATGCTGCACGTAATAAGGATGGCCAGAAGGCCGTTCAAATCGCTTTCCGTACAGGTGGCGTCGTTGGTATGACAACTGTGGGTCTTGGCCTAATCGGCGCATCCCTTGTTGTAATCATCTATCGCGAAAATGCACCATCAGTTCTTGAAGGTTTTGGTTTCGGCGCAGCGATGCTCGCAATGTTTATGCGCGTCGGCGGCGGAATCTTTACTAAGGCGGCAGATGTTGGAGCTGACCTTGTTGGTAAAGTTGAAAAGAATATTCCTGAAGATGACCCACGCAACGCAGCAACAATCGCTGACAACGTTGGAGATAACGTCGGAGACTGCGCTGGAATGGCCGCGGACCTATTTGAGTCATATGCAGTAACTCTCGTTGCCGCATTAATTCTTGGTAAAGCCGCTTTCGGTGATGCCGGACTTATCTATCCATTAATCGTTCCAGCAATCGGAACAGTCACAGCTGTTATCGGAATCTTCTTAACGAAGCTTCGCAGCACTGATAAGTCAGCAATGACCGCTATCAACCGCTCATTCTTCATCTCAGCAGTCATCAGTGCAGGTCTAACTGCGCTCGCAACATTTACTTACCTACCATCTAGTTTCACACTTCTTACTGGTCTATCTCCAGAGGCAGTTACAACTGCAGGTACTACAAATCCACGCGTACTAGCAATCGGCGCGGTATTAATCGGTATCGCACTTGCTGCAGCAATTCAGGTACTTACTGGCTACTTCACCGAGACTGGCCGACGTCCAGTTAACGACGTTGCAGCCTCTTCTGAAACCGGTGCTGCAACCGTAATTTTGGCTGGTATTTCAGTAGGTTTTGAGTCAGCCGTTTACTCTGCAATCTTGATCGCATCGGCAGTATTCGGTGCCTTCTTGCTTGGCGGCGGAAGCATTGTTCTCTCACTTCTTGCTATCGCTTTAGCTGGTACTGGTTTGCTAACAACTGTTGGTGTAATCGTTGCGATGGACACATTCGGTCCAATTTCAGATAACGCACAAGGTATCGCTGAAATGTCTGGCGATGTTGAGGGCGAAGGCTCAAAGATTCTTACTCAACTCGATGCAGTTGGTAACACAACTAAGGCGATCACTAAGGGAATTGCAATTGCGACAGCAGTTCTAGCTGCTACCGCTCTGTTCGGTGCCTTTACTGATGCAATCAAGCAAGCAGTTCTAGATGCAGGACAGGCCGCAACTGGTCTTGCACTGCAGTACCAAGGAATTCTCGATGTGGCTAACCCACGCAACTTAGTCGGTTTAATTATCGGCGCAGCAGTTGTCTTCCTGTTCTCAGGTCTTGCAGTTAATGCAGTGTCCCGTGCAGCTGGCGCAGTTGTTGTTGAAGTGCGTAAGCAGTTCATCGAGCACCCAGGAATCATGAATTACACCGAGAAGCCTGACTACGGTCGTGTAGTTGACATCTGTACTCGCGACTCATTACGCGAGCTTGCAACTCCAGGCTTACTCGCAGTAATGGCACCAATCGCAGTTGGCTTCGGCCTCGGCGTTGGCGCACTTGGTGCCTACCTTGCCGGTGCAATCGGTACTGGAACTCTGATGGCAGTCTTTTTATCTAACTCAGGCGGCGCTTGGGATAATGCTAAGAAGATGGTTGAAGATGGACATCATGGTGGAAAGAACTCTGATGCACACGCTGCAACAATCATTGGCGACACTGTTGGAGATCCTTTCAAGGACACTGCAGGCCCAGCGATTAACCCACTTATCAAGGTAATGAACTTGGTCGGTCTCTTAATTACTCCAGCAATCGTCTCTCTTGCACTCGGCGGAAGCACAACAATCAGCACATTGATCGGCATCGGCGCAACCCTTGTCATCATCGCTGCATTGATTCGCAACCGTCGTCAAGCAACCGCGATTCTCGTCTAAGTAAAGTCCGCACTTCCCCGAGTTAAAGGACTACATGGCTAAAGTTAAAACTGACCTGATTAAGTTGGTGATTGTTGAATCACCGGC